>DAIOTI010000068.1:0-7425 GCA_036752105.1 Ilumatobacteraceae bacterium
CTTCGGCATCGACTGGAACGCGCTCGGCGCATTCCTCGCAGCTGTCATCCTCACCGGGCAGTTGATGGCCAACTACCTCAGCAACGCCGGTGGTGCGTGGGACAACGCGAAGAAGTACATCGAAGACGGCCACCACGGTGGCAAGGGCTCAGAAGCTCACAAGGCAGCGGTCATTGGTGACACTGTCGGAGACCCATTCAAGGACACCGCCGGCCCGGCACTCAACCCGCTCATCAAGGTGATGAACCTCGTCTCGCTCTTGATCCTTCCTGCGATCATCTCGACTGCCGACAACGACGGCGCTCGCATCTCCATCGCAGTTGTCGCCGCAGTGGTGCTGATCGGCTCGATCATTCGGTCGAGCCGCAAGGCAACATCGTTCGCAGCGGCATGATCTGATGCGGTACCTGAGCCTCGATTGGATCGATGCGCTCACAGGTGCCGTGTCACAGAACGCAACACTCGCAGACCTCGCCAAAGATCACTCCATCGCCGTCACCCAAGTGGTGACGGACGGACCGGAAGGTGACGTCACGTATCACTTCGTGGTGCGTGACGGCGAGCCTGCGTTTGGTGCGGGTGCTGCGCATGATGAAGATGTGCGCATGGTGCAGTCGTGGTCCGTCGCTGTGTCTGTCGCCACCGGCGAGGTGAACGCTCAAGACATGTTCATCAACGGGTCTATTCGCATACACGGCGACGTTCAGAAACTGATCGGAGCCGAAGCGTTGTTTGCCGCCCTCGACACGGTGTTCGAGTCGGTGCGACCACAGACGACGTACGCCTGAAGGCTTGCCAACTGCTGAAAGCGTTCGGCTAGTGCCAGTCTCAGATCAGTCCGAGGTCGCGCACTGCAGCACGCTCTTCCTCGAGCTCTGCCACCGAGGCATCGATCTTGCCGCGACTGTACGCATCGATATCGAGGCCCTGGACGATGCTGTACTCGCCGTTCTTACAGACACACGGGAAGGACGAGATGAGGCCCTCGGGAACGCCGTAGCTGCCGTCTGACGGCACTGCCATCGACACCCAGTCTCCTGCTGCCGTGCCTTGGACCCAGTCTCGCATGTGGTCGATTGCGGCATTCGCTGCAGATGCTGCCGAGGAAGAACCGCGAGCCTTGATAATTGCGGCGCCACGCTTGGCAACCGTGGGAATGAACTCACCATCGAGCCACGCTTGATCATTCACCAATTGCGCAGCGTTCGCACCGTCGACTTCGCAATGAAACAGGTCTGGGTACTGCGTCGTCGAGTGGTTACCCCAGATGGTCATCTTCTTGATCGAGGTGACTGGCTTGCCGACACGCTGCGCGAGCTGTGACACCGCGCGGTTGTGGTCGAGACGAGTCATCGCCGTGAACTGACGTGGGTCGATGCCCTTTGCGTTGCTCATCGCGATGAGAGCGTTGGTGTTTGCTGGGTTGCCGACAACGAGAACTTTGATGTTCTTCTTCGCATTCGCTGCAATCGCCTGCCCCTGAGGCTTGAAGATGCCGCCATTTGCCGACAACAAATCTGAGCGCTCCATGCCGTCCTTGCGCGGCATGGCACCGACGAGGAACGCAGCATCGGCGTCACCGAAGGCGACGTCGGCCTTGTCCGTGCACACCACATCAGTGAGCAGCGGAAACGCACAGTCATCGAGCTCCATACGCACACCCTCGAGGGCGCCGAGAGCAGGCGTCACCTCGAGCAGCTGGAGAGCTACCGGGGTTGAAGGGCCGAAAACGGCTCCCGATGCGATTCGAAACAAAATGGCATATCCGATCTGCCCGGCAGCGCCGGTGACCGTCACTCGTACTGGGTTCGTCATGGCCTACAGAGTAGGCGCCGAGTGCAGTCAGCGACCTAATGCGCCGAGAATTTGGGCGATGTAAAAATCACGACCGGCATCACTGAGATGCACGCCATCTGCGGCGAACAGTCCCTTGCGATCGGAAGTGAGGGTGAACCAGTCGAGAATCTGAACATTCGGATAGGTGGCTGGCAGCGCATTGATAAGGGCGTTGTTCTTCTTCTCCCAACCTGACCCAGGGATGCGGTTGGTCAACACCACCACACGACGGACGTCTGCAAGTGGCTTCATCGCTGATGTGACACTTGCCTCGCTCATCGGACCATTCGTTCCGAGGTGAATGACGACATTGTCACCCAACTCACCTGTTGACTTCAGATAATTGAATATCTGAAGTGATTCACGGAACTGCCGATTCTTCTGCGCATCGACGGTGACACCTTTGGCGCGAAGCAGATTGGCCGCACCAAGCATCACCGAATCGCCCACGGCGAGAACATCGATCTTCGTGGACGGATTCACGCTCGGGGTGGTGACGCCGGTTGACTGTGTGGGGATCGACGTCGTCGACGCTAGAACATTGGTCACTGCGTCCTCGTTCTCGTTCAACGTGGCGGTGATGTCGTCTTGTTTCACGTCGGCCGTGGCAAGCGATGCAACCGCAAAGATGGGCAGCAAACTCGTGGCAACGACGCCGATAGTGAGGCGCTGACGAAGTTCAGGTCGAGACCTGATGTTCTTCAAAAATGTTCCACGACGAATGGGAACTTCGATGAATCGATATGACAACTCGGTTATCACGAGTGTGATGGCCATCAACCACACGAACTGCGAAGTGGTGAGTGGCTTGCCGGCGATCTTGCGATACGCCTGAAAGACCGGCCAGTGGTACAAGTACAGGCCGTACGAGCGAACGCCAATCCACACGAAAAGTGGGTTTCCGACGATCCACCGCCCGAGGTTCGACCTCGGATGAGTCACTGCGACGATCGTGACGACCGATGCCACACCGATGAGGAAGAACCCTCCCTGGAACAACAAGTCATATCCCTGACGTCCATTGTCGACTGTGACGACCACTTCACGGAAAGTCCACGCCATCCACGCGAGCGCACCGATTGCGAGCACTCCGAGCAAGTCAAGTGGCGCGGAAGCGTAGGCAACTCGCCCACCGATCAATTTCCACGGTCGCCACACACATGCGAGCGACGCACCGAGCAACAGCCCGCTCGCACGGCTGATGGTGCTGAGATACAAGAAGTCGACGCGAAGCACGTCACGACCGAACAAATTGAAGTACTGCTCGGGAGTCTGGGCAATGGTGCCGATGGTGCCTGGCCGATACATGAGCACCGAGAAGACCGTGAGTGCCACCGCGATGGTGAAGAACCACAGTCCAAGTGTCGGCAACGAGCGATGGCGTACACGACGAAGAAGCATGTACATGACGAAGGGCCACACAATGTAGAACTGTTCTTCTACTGCGAGCGACCACAGATGGCGAAGTGGCGCGAACGCAAAGGCGTCTGAATACGACGAACCTGTCCACACTTGGAACCAGTTGGTGACATAAGTGAACGCACCGACGACGTCGCCACGCAACATTCCGAGTCGGTCGGGCTCGAAGAACGCGCAGTACACGGATATTCCGACGAGCAATGTCCAGAGTGCGGGAAGCAAGCGTCGCGCGCGACGCCACCAGAAGTTGCCAAGCACCACACCGCCGGTTCGTTCGCGTTCCGCGATGAGAAGCAAAGTGATGAGGTAACCAGAGATGACGAAGAAGACTTCCACGCCGATGAATCCACCACCGAGCCACGAATGATTGGCGTGATACATGATGACGGCGATGACCGCAATCGCACGTAGACCGTCGAGGCCGGGAATGTACGGCACGACCGGACCACGACGCGTACCCCACGCCGGTGTTCCTTCTGATGTGGTGATGATGGTGCTCACGATGTTTTAGCCAACGGGCAGCCCGAGTTGGGCGTAGATCTCCCGAGTCGCAGTCGACTTGTTCAGTGTGTAGAAGTGAAGACCGGGTGCGCCAGCTTCGAGAAGTGCTGCACACAACTCAGTGGCAGCTTCGACTCCGATCGCACGGACCTCTTCAGGTGTCGCACCTTTCTCCAAACGCTCGCGCAACCAGCTGGGAAACGCCGCGCCTGAGAGCTGGGCCATGCGCTCGACTTGAGCAAGATTCGTCACCGGCATGATGCCTGGCAAGACGGGCTTGTTCACGCCGAGGTCTGCGAGGTCGTTCACCAACGATTCATAGTGTTCGAAGTCGAAGAAGAACTGCGTGACGGCAAAATCTGCGAGCTTCAGTTTCGTGGCGAGGTGTCGCCGATCAGTGGCCAAGTCTGGAGACCGAGGATGCCCCTCGGGATGCGCAGCGACACCAATGGACATGGGAGCGATCGAACGCACGTGCTCGATGAGGTCCGTCGCGTATGTGTAATCACTTGGTCGGGCGTCTGCAGCGTCTTTGGGAGGGTCTCCAGCCAACGCCAGCACGTTCTCAACCCCGGCATTCACGTACGTGGAGATGATCTCTTCGATCTCGGCCCTCGAATGACCCACGCAGGTCAGGTGTGCCATAGGTGGAATGGAAGTTTCCTTCCGCACCCATAGAACGACATCGCGGGTGAATTCGCGGGTGGTTCCTCCGGCACCGTACGTGACTGACACAAAGGAGGGTGCCAGCGGGGCCAGCTCGGCGATCGTGTGGCCCAATGAGATTTGAGACTGCACGGTCTTAGGGGGCGAGAATTCGAACGAGAAAGTACGACCTGCTGCGAGAAGGTCTGCGATACGCGCCACTGCGTCAGTCTACGACGGTGCCACGGTGCCGCCGTGGCAGTCAGATCGCATGTCAGTGTCGGAAATGTCGCATACCAGTGTGAATCATTGCCATGCCACGTTCGTCTGCAGCCTGCGTGGATTCATCGTCACGCTTGCTTCCGCCAGGTTGCAGCACTGCGGTGACCCCAGCACGAGCCAACTCGTCGATGGTGTCCCGGAATGGAAAGAACCCATCACTCGCAGCAACGGACCCCGCTGCATGCCCACCTGCGCGGGCGATCGCGATTCGTGCCGCATCGACACGATTTGGTTGACCACCACAGATTCCGACTGCCACTCCGTCTTTGGCAAGAACTATGGCATTGCTCCATGTTGCAGCAACGACTTTCCAAGCCAGCAACATGTCTGTCCATTCAGCGTCTGACGGAGTGCGCTTGGTGACGACCTCATGTTCATCAAGAGGTTGATCAACATCGTCGATTGTCTGCACCAACACTCCACCATCGATGCTTCGAACATCGAGGCCGGCATTGTTGAATGGCGCACCAGCTTCGTACACGCGCAAGGAGTCCTTTTGGGAGAGGATGTCCAGGGCACCCGAGCTGTATGACGGCGCAATGACTACTTCAGTGAACACCTCGGCAATCGAGCGGGCTGTGTCGTCGTCAATCTCACGATTCACTGCCACGATGCCGCCAAAAGCGCTCACAGGGTCTGCTGCATGAGCGCGCGAATATGCATCGAACGCAGACACCCCGATGGCGACTCCACACGGGTTCGCGTGCTTCACGATGACGGCTGTGGGCTCTTCAAAGGCGTTGACCAACTGCCATGCGGCTTCAGCATCGAGCACGTTGAGATACGACATCTCCTTGCCGTTGAGCTGCAACGCACTGTCCCACCAGCTCTCGACGCCGGGAAGACGGTAACGAGCTCCGGCTTGATGCGGGTTCTCTCCGTAGCGCAACACCTCATCACGCTCGGCCACGATGGTGAGAAGTGTCGGCAGAGAAATGTCGACGGTCTGATCAAAGTCTGAACCCATCCACGCTGCGATTGCAGCGTCGTAGGCACTCGTGATGCGAAACGCCTTCTGCGCCAACTGGCGACGAGTGTGAACTCCGAAATCTCCGTGGCGGAGCATGTCGAGCACGGTCTCGTAGTCGGCGGGGTCGACCACCACCCCGACGCGAGCAAAGTTCTTCGCGGCCGCACGTACAAGTGCCGGACCGCCGATGTCGATGAAATCGACACTCGGATTCGACTGGAACGGATACAAGTTCACGACGACCAGATCGATTGGTTCGATGTCGTGACGGGCCATGTCCGCCTTGTGTTCGGGGTCGTTCAAGTCCGCGAGAATGCCACCGTGAATAGTGGGATGCAACGTGACGACACGATGCCCGAGTATCGACGGCGTGCCGGTCACTTCGGCGACATCACTCACCGGAACGCCAGCATCTGACAGAACTTTTGCAGTTCCGCCCGAGGAGATCAGCTCCCAGCCAAGTTCAACGAGCGACGCTGCAAATTCAACGATGCCGGACTTGTCGTAGACCGAAAGGAGTGCACGGGGCACTCAGCGAATTCCCTTCACGATGTCTGCCATGAGCGAGCCTGCTTCCGTCGGGTTCAGACCGACCTTGACACCTGCGTCGCGCAGCGCGTCCATCTTGCCTTGTGCAGTTCCCTTGCCACCCGACACGATTGCGCCGGCATGACCCATCTTCTTGCCAGCTGGCGCCGTGACACCTGCGATGTACGCAGACATCGGCTTCGACACATTTGCCTTGATGAAGTCAGCTGCTTCTTCTTCGGCACTGCCTCCGATTTCGCCGATCATGATGATGGCGTGGGTCTCGGGGTCTTTTTCGAATTCGGCAAGGCAATCGATGAATGACGTGCCTGGCACCGGGTCACCACCGATGCCGACGCAGGTGCTGACGCCGATGCCGAGTTGCTTCAACTCGTACAGCGCCTGATACGTGAGTGTTCCTGAACGCGACACGATGCCGACGTTCGGACCCGTTGCCGTCGGCGCTTGTGCGATCTCGCCAGCAGTGATGCCGATGTTGCACTTACCTGGGCTGATGATTCCCGGGCAGTTCGGACCGAGCAGACGAGTATTTGCAAAGTCGCGCTTCAACGTGTTGAACGTGCGCGCCTCATCTTGTGCGGGAATGCCTTCGGTGATGCACACCACAAAACCGATTCCTGCTTGGGCAGCTTCGAGAATTGCTGCAGGGGCAGCCTTTGGCGGCACGGCCACGAACGATGCGGTTGCACCTGTGGCGGCCACAGCGTCAGCGACCGAGTTGAACACTGGAATGCCTTCGACATCAGTGCCACCCTTACCAGGGGTCACTCCGCCGACTACTTGCGTGCCGTACGCCTTGTTACGCAGACCGTGATATTTACCTTGTCCGCCGGTGAGGCCCTGGACGATGACCTTGGTGTTCTCGTTAACAAAAATTGCCATGGCGACTTCCCTACTTCTTCGCGATCTCGACTGCGGCCTTAGCTGCTTCCAACATGGTGGGCTTGCTCACCAACTTCGATTCTGGGATACCTGCATTACGCAAGATTTCCCGTCCTTCCTCGGCATTGGTTCCATCGAGGCGAATGACGATCGGCGCACGGAGATCGACTCGGCTGAGCGCTTCGACGATTCCCTTGGCAACTTCCTCACCGCGGGTGATTCCGCCGAAGATGTTGATGAAGATGCTCTTCACTTCCTTGTCGAAGTTGGTCACCTCGAGCGCAGCCGCCATCACGTCGGCGTTGGCGCCGCCACCGATGTCGAGGAAGTTGGCGGCCTTG
>DAIOTI010000069.1:0-7401 GCA_036752105.1 Ilumatobacteraceae bacterium
CTGTTCGTGCTGCAGTACTCGACGGCGCCTCTGAACCGAACATCTCAAGTGTCGAAAGCGGACTTCGCCAAGCAGCTGGCTTCGAGCAACAGCTCACTCGATTCCTGAAACAGTGTTCAACCAACTCAAAGTGTCCGTTCAACAACGGTGGTGACTCTTTCAAGGCCTTCGATCGTCTCATCGTTGACCTCGACACCACGCCACTCGTCGTGACTCCAGATCGTGTCGCTGTCAGCCAATCAGTTGCCTACACCGCAGTTTCTCAAGCGATGTATTCAAGTGCAATGTGGCCAGATCTTGAGCAAGCACTTGCCGACGCACAGAATGACGACGGTGCAGGCCTACTGAAGTTGTACGACTCGTACTACCAGCGAAAAGCAGATGGCACCTTTTCAAATGAACTTGAAGCTTTCCTTGCCATCAGTTGTCTCGATGATCCAGGCCCACGTTCAATCGAAGACGTCGACTCGTACAACGACGCTTTCTTGAAGGCGGCACCTCGTATCGGCCCGAGCTTCATCAACAGCTATCAGTGCACTCTCTGGCCCGTGGAGCAAGCCGAGACCATCACCATCACTGGCAAAGGTGCTGGCCCAATCATGGTCATCGGTACCACTGGCGATGCGGCGACTCCTCTGGAAAGCTCACGCAAGATGGCCACGACGCTCGAACAGGGGGTCTTCATCAAGGTCACCGCAGAGCGTCACACCGGGTACGGGGTCAACTACTGCGTCGTCAACGCCGCAGATGACTACCTCATCAATCTCAAACTTCCGACGACTGGCCTGAGTTGTTAGATCGAGCCAGCGCTCGGTGATCAGTCAACGACGGTGATCGACCTGGTGGTCGCGCCGAAGAATCCGGCAAAAAGCTGTCGTAACTCAGACGTCACAATCTCCAACGAAGTACTTGCTGCAGTCGAGTATTCAAGCGTCCACACCCGCCCATCTGGTGCGACTGCAACTGTGATGTGTGCGTACACGGGTGTATTCGTGCCCTGACTCGCTGCACGAAGCTCGATTGACGCTGCATCGACGAAACCATTGACGGCGACCGGGGTCACTTGACCAGACTTCACGTTCACCAACACGTCCTTCACCGTCGTGTCGATGTATCTGGAAAGTCTGTTCGCAGCCGAATTGCCGACCTGGGACTTCGGAGCCACTGTGAAGGTCACGACACTCGACTCTCGCTGTACGACCGCACTGGTGTCTGAGTCGGAGAGAATCACGAAACCGGCAGGGGTCAACACCGGGTTATCTCCGAAGACCAGTGCGTCTCCAGTCAGTTCGGCGGGGTCGACGAGCGGTGCGGTTGTGGTTGTGGGTGGAACCGTCGTCGTGACGACAGGGTCAAGCGGTACGTCGGGGATGTCGATGGTTGAAGGCGTCGGTGCAGTTGCAGGGGGGATGTTCGCGTCGATTGCCACATCGATACTCGGATCGAGAATCACCTGCTCGAGCCCAGACACCTGTGGTGTGTCGTCACTTCCGAATGCTCTTCCTACGAGGACGACGAGGACTGCAACGACAAACGCAAGCACGACGACTCCGAGTACCGCTGTCGACTGAGAGTTCTTGCCGTCTTTGCCAGATGGATCGGATGCAGCAGAGAGTTGGGTACTCATGATGCGGCCCCTTCAGTTGCCATGTCGCGTCTTGCAGCTTTCGATGCAGCTCGTGTCGCTGTTCCGCACGCCGTGCAAAAACTGGCACCGTCGAGCAACGGCATTCGACATGCAGGGCAAAACCCGATGCCCTTGTTCGACCCTTTTGGCACATGATTCCGTGCTGCTGCCTCGGTGGCGGCTTCGATGAGCGCGAGATGCAAGGTCATGCGAACTCGTGTCAGCAAGTACGCAGCAACGACCGCCGACCACAACACGCTGGCAACTGTCTGTGTCACGCCATCAGTCAACTGCGCAATCGCATCACTTGTCGACAAGTAGATGAACAGAGCGACCATGACTATGACCGTGATTCGGGAGTGTCGCCGCGAGAATCGACCGGGTCCTTCTCCAACACCCGCAAATGCCGCAAGACAAATTCCGATGAATGAACCGATGATGAGTGGCTTGAAAATTCCAGACACCAACACTTGCGTAGTCCAATACAAAGTGTCGACCTCGTCTTGTCGCCATTCACCGGTGGAAATCAATGACCAGAACACAGAGAGTGACTCCACAGCAGCAAATGTTGCTCCACTCGCGATGCCGAATGTCATCGCATCGATGAGGTCGTCGTACTCGTCTTGACGGGCGAGAAGAATCGGTCCGGCTTGTGCGAGCAGAACCACGCCGACCGCCACAGGAAGTGAATAACGAAGCATCTGCGTTGCGTCGTAGCCACCAGATACCGATGCAGCTCTGTCAGATGCCACTTGCCACGTCATCCAGATACGCGTGAAAAGAGCTCCCGTGATGATCGACGAAAGTGTGGTGGCGACGAACGTCAGTGCTGGTTGGTCCTCCCACTCATTCACATCTTGGAAATAGAACATGTAGAGACACGGCATCGACACACTCGCCATGACAACCGCCAGTGAAACAAACCCTGCAAGCATGAGAATGACGGGCACCATAACTACAAGAACGAGTGCGAACCTGTAGGTCTGGGGCATGGTTCCATTCGCCTGCGGCATGATCGATGTGATGACGTTCAACGAACGCACGGTCTCACCTGGCTGCACTGCATACGAGTCTGTGCGGTTCTTTCCCTGCCCGTATCGGTCTGCTCCGCATGCGAAGCAGTAGCGCGCGATGTCGGGGAGTTCGCGGCTGCACTGTGCGCATGTCGCCATAACTAAAGGTTCCCTTCATTTGTCGGTGTCGTCACTTCGTCACCGTTCCTTGTTCGATCACTAAGTCGCCTTCGGCTGCCGGGTCATACACCGACATCGCCAATGCATACGTTCCTGCTGGCGTCGGTGAAACGGTCAACGGTGACGTCGCAGCCACACCTGTGGCAACTTCGCTCTCGGCAATCGTCAAGATGAACTCGCCACCTGCCCCGGTTTCTTGCGAATCCCAGTAATAAATGACTGGGGCGAGCAAATCACCCGCCTCGGCTTTCAACAGCGCTGAGCCGTTGCGCTCGGTGATTCTCACGGCGCCCGGTTTCAACTTCTTGCCAGCGACTTTCAAAGGTGCCACCGCTCGAACTTCCACCTGCTCTGTGGTGCTTGCTCGCACCAAGATCGCGTCGAAGAACACCTGCTTGCCGGTGTTGTCCACATATGCAGAGACAACCTGTCCACCGAGTGTGAATTGGACGTGACTGAAAGCTGCTTGTGCTTTGTTCTTTCCACCTGCGCCGATCACCACTCGTGGTGACACGATTTGTCGAATTCCCTTTTCACTCTGCGTTCCATACACAGCGTTTGCTCCCCAACTGCGAAGAAGCGTTTGACCGTATATGAGTGTGCTTTTCCATCCAGCCGGCTTGGACAGGACTTCAAGTTTGCTGTCCGGCGAAGAGGACGTGAGCGTCGCCTTCGGCGAGGCAATGATCGACCGCCAACCCGTGTCGTCGGGAATTTGTGAGTACACCGCCTTCACGCCAGAGCTGCGGCGGGGGTAGTAAATGGACAGCCCTGTCGCTGCCGAATTTTCAGACCCGTTCGACATGTACACGCGTGCGTTCTTGTTCGCTTCAACGAGCGCGTCGCGGGCAGCAAGCATCGGTGGAGGTGCGGAAGCGGGCACGCGCGCGAGCAAGTCACCCATGTCGATCAGTCCGAATCCGGGCTGATTCTGACCCTCGGTGATGCCGCCGCCAGCAAACTCGAGAACTCCTGCCGCACGTGCCTCTTGTACGAAGCTCACACCATTCGATTCCTTTGTTGCACGAACGAAATTTGCGAGAGCTGAATTCACGGTTGACACGAGACTCATGTCGTATATCGAGGTCGTGAAGTCCTCATTCGGTAGCGGACCATTGCGGTAGAGGTCGTCTTTACCCTTCACCATCGATTTCAGATACTCGAGTGTGTCAGTCTTGGTCGGAGGTGATGCGGCCGGTGGCTCAACCGAAAAATCGAAATCAAAAACACCGGCTGTCGCAGAGCCGAGAATGATTTCTTGTGATGCGACCATGTAATCGAAGTGCGGTGCCATTGCACGTGCCACCTCGAAGTTTCCGTTCAGACAAGTGGCCCACAACAGTGCGTTGAATTTCTCTTTGCCAGCAGTTGCGAGACCTGACTTGATGGCTGCGGCGAGCGCCGGAAGCTGCAGTGTGCCACGTGCTTTGGCGTCACCTTCCTCGGTGTCGGATTCTTTCGTTCCGAATGTTGCCACTGGTCCACCACCGTGGTCAGACATCACCAACATTGTTTGATGAGCCGGATATTTCGCCAATGAATCACCGATGAACCACGCGAGTGAACTGGGGTCCATCGAATATGTCTCACCCAGTTCCTGCACATTGGTGACACCATCGGCACTGACCTTGAACACCTTGGTGTCGGAGAACTTTGCGAGACCTAGCCAATCGTCATCGAGCGGCGGTTGTTCATCGATTGCACGGTCGACGTACACCACGAAATTCACCCGACCTGAGTGCTTCCCCATTTCCACGAGATCGCCGAACAGAGAGGTCTCGAGGTTGTTGTCGTGGGCGGCGTAGACCAGCACTGTCCAGTCGGCCACCGCACCATCACCTGCGGCCGCTTGCGGAATCACGAGCCCGGCAGACGCCACGAGGGCCCCCGCCGCCATCCATCGAAACGCCCGTTTCACCAGTCAGACACTAATCACACGGTACATAGTTCACGTTCGTGGGTTATCCACAGGGGCTCCAGCGGTCACCCTGAGCACGGTCAGTTCTGCCGCCGGTCCAAGAGCCGATCGACGGAGAGCGACAGCGCCACTGCCGACTAGTTTCGTGGGCGAACGGTGCCAGACGTGGTGCCGACTAGAGGGAGAAACAACTTCATGAAGAGAATGTGGAAGTTCGCCTCCGTCGCAGCCGCAGCATCGATGGTGCTCGCAGCGTGCGGTGGAAGTGATTCGTCAACAGACACAACGGCGGCACCAGACACCACCGCAGCAGCTGAGCCTGCAGCGTCTGACATCAAGGTCGCTGTCGTGTATCTGGGTGTTCCAGACGACAAGGGCTGGACATACCAACACGAACAAGGTATCGCTGCTGCAGAAGCAGAGACCGGCGTGACCATCAAGCGCGTTGAGAACGTTCTTGACAACGCTGATTCGGAAAAGACATTCGAACAACTCGCAAGCGAGGGTTACAACCTGATCTTCGCGACATCGTTCGGTTACGGCGCTCCGATGGCGAAGGTCGCGGCGAAGTACCCCGCAGTGTGCACACAGTGGGCGACCGGCGCGAAGTTCCTCCTCACCAAAGATGGTGGCGGAGAATACGCAACCTTTGACGACGTTCCGAAGAACCTCGGCACCTACTTCGGTGCTGCAGAAGAAGCGCGTTACCTCTCTGGTCTCGCCGCTGGTAAAGCAACGAAGAACGGCCAACTCGGTTACGTCGCTGCATTCCCGATTCCAGAAGTCATTCGTGGCATCAATGCGTTCACCCTTGGTGTGCGTGCGATGAATCCGTCGGCAACCGTCAAGGTGAGCTGGACCAGCACATGGTTCGACCCGACAAAGGAAAAGCAAGCTGCAGAAGCACTGCTTGACTCTGGCGTCGATGTGATCGCTCAGCACCAGGACACCACCGAGCCCGGCGTCGCAGCCGAAGCTGCAGGTGCGTTCTGGGTCGGTTACAACTCTGACGTTCGTGAAGCTGCGCCGAAGGCGTTCCTCACCGCTCCGACATGGAACTGGGGTCCGTTCTACGCAAAGACCATCGAAGCAGTCAAGGGTGGCACCTGCCCGAGCGACGAGTACTACGGCAGCATGGCCGACGGAATGGTGACACTCGCCGAGCCGTCAGAACTCGTCAATGCTGACGCAGTTGCGGAAATCGAAGTGAAGACCGCGGCCATCAAGGATGGTTCATTCGCTCCGTTCACCGGCCCGATCAAGAATCAGGACGGCGACGAAGTGTTGAAGGCCGGCGAGAAGGCTGAGCTCGGCGCACTGTTGAGCATGGACTACTTCGTCGAAGGCGTCATCGGATCGCCGAAGGGCTGATCCCACACGACATGACGTCTTCTACTTATGAAGGCGCCCAGGGGCCGCACCACACAAGTGGTGCGGCCCCTGTAGCACTCGAGGCAATAGGAATCGTCAAACGATTCCCTGGCGTACTAGCCAACGACGATGTCAACTTCGACATCAGAGTCGGCGAAGTACACACACTTCTTGGCGAGAACGGTGCAGGAAAAAGCACCCTCGCATCAATGCTGTGCGGTCTGTACCAACCAGATGCAGGCCGCATTCTGCGCAACGGTGCTCCAATCCAACTTTCGTCGCCGCGGGCTGGTCTGCAGCACGGCATTGCGATGGTGCACCAGCATTTTCGTCTAGTCGACCGCTTCACTGTCGCCGAAAATGTGGTGCTCGGATCACGTGACCTTTCTTTCAAGCTGAACCGTACTGAGTTGAACGACGCAGTTGCAGACGTCGCAGACACGTACGGATTACCGGTTGACCCCACTGCGACAGTTGGTGACCTTTCGGTTGGTCAGCGCCAACGTGTGGAAATCGTCAAGGCGCTTTACCAAGGTGCGGAGATCTTGTTGTTGGATGAGCCAACTGCAGTCTTGGTTCCTGCAGAAGTCGAGAAGTTGTTCGAAAACGTGCACGCGATGACGCAGACAGGGAAATCCGTGGTCTTCATCAGTCACAAGCTCGGCGAAGTTGCACGCATCTCTGACCGAGTGACCGTTCTCCGCAACGGTCGCGTGACGGGTCACGTGTCGAGCAAGGGTCAGGCTGATGCGAAAGAACTTGCTCGACTTATGGTGGGCCGCGACATCGACCTGGCAGCTCAGCGAGCATCACACCCGATCGGACACGAAGTACTGCAGATTCGCGATGTGAGCCTCGTCGCAAATGACGTGAGTGTCCTGTCGAACATCTCATTCAACGTGCATGAGGGAGAGATGGTCGGCATCGCAGGTGTCGCAGGTAACGGGCAACGCGAGCTTGCAGATGTCATCGCCGGACTTCTTTCTCCGACGTCAGGAACGATTTCAATTGGCGGAGCGATGTCGACTGATCGCGGTCCGATTGCTGCACGCGAACTTGGACTTGCGTATGTACCTGAAGATCGCCTCGGAGTGGGGCTCGTGCCGTCGCTGAGCATTCTCGACAATCTCCTTCTCACGCGCGATCGCAACGTCGTGGTCGATCGTGCGACCGTTCGTCCCGAGGCGAACAGGCTCATAGATGAATTCGAGATCAAAGCAAATGGACCTGAACATCTCGCTCGCAAATTGTCCGGCGGAAATGCACAGAAAGTTCTGCTTGCACGCGAACTC
>DAIOTI010000070.1:0-7374 GCA_036752105.1 Ilumatobacteraceae bacterium
ATCCCAACGTGCGTTCGCAGACTTGGCCCAAGTGGATGACGAAGCAATCACGCAATTCTTTGATGAGGCGGCGTCTTTGATGAGTGACGACTCGGTCATGGCGCCGGTGTTTTCTGCCAACAGCGCTGATGTCGAGTCTGCAAGAAGCCGGGGTCGTTCGACCACTCGGCTTGCTCTCGACGAGAAAATGCGGAATTCGATGATCGAAGCTCTTCGCATGTGGCGTGATTACCCCGTCAGTCGGAACGTGACGGAAGCACGAGTGGAAAGTGACGGTTTCGTCGTCGAGTCTTGGCGCGCACCACTCGGACCGGTTGGCTTTGTATTCGAGGGTCGCCCGAATGTCTTTGCCGATGCAACCGGAGTATTGCGTGGCGGGAACAGTGTCGTGTTCCGAATCGGCAGTGATGCTCTCGGCACGGCGCAGGCTCTGATGGAGAGCGTGATCAGGGTCGCGCTCGAACGGTCTGGTCTGCCACCTGACTGTGTGTTGCTCGTCGAATCAACGGAACATGCGGCTGGATGGGCGCTGTTTGCCGATGGACGCTTGTCGCTTGCGGTTGCTCGTGGAAGTGGCGAATCTGTACGGCTTCTCGGGGCGATCGCGCGACAAAGTGGGGTCAACGTGAGCCTGCACGGCACTGGAGGAGCTTGGCTCGTGGTGGGAAGGCAACCGGATCTCTCGCGTCTTCACCATGTCATCGTCAACTCTCTTGACAGGAAAGTGTGCAACACGGTGAATTGCATCCTTGTACGTGATGATTGTGACGAAGAGACACTCAAGGCTGTCGTCCACGCGGTCGAAGAGGCTGCAGAGAAACGAGGAGTGGGTCCTCGTTTCCACTGCACGCGAGCACCATTCAGCTTTATCGCAAACCTGGTGGGTCAGGCAGAGGTGACGGTGCATCGCGCGGAGAGGGCCGTGATTGAGCCGTGTGTTACCGAGATACCCGAACATGGCCTTGCGGTCGAACATGAATGGGAAGTGAATCCTGAAGTGTCTATCGCTGTGTATGGCGAGATCGGTCATGCCGCCGACTTGATCAATCGATGGTCGCCGCACTTCGTGGTGTCAATCGTTGGCTCGAGCGAAGAGGAAGATGCTCTGTGGAACGAGGTTGACGCACCGTTCTTTGGTGATGGCATCACGCGTTGGGTGGATGGCCAATACGCACTTGGAAAGCCAGAACTCGGACTGGCTAATTGGGAGTCGGGCCGCCTGTTGGGTCGAAGCGGGGTCTTGTCGGGAGACTCCGTCTTTTCTGTACGGATGAGAATGAGGCAAGCCGACGTCAGACTGTCGCGCTGACGTCAACCGAGAAAACGGTCAACAAATTTTTGCCGCAATCGGGCGTTTTGGCCCCAGTGCTCCTCTCTGGAATCGATTGAATCGGCGATCTTTCGGAGGGAGTTGACGGCAACCCAACGAAGTGGCTCTGGCTCCCATAACGGTCCCTTGTGGCCGAACCATGGAAGTTCGAGGGACGGATGTTCGCGTCGAAGAACGCCATGGGCGAGCATGCGCCCGGTGAGGTGTGCGAGGGCCACGCCGTCTCCTGTGTATCCGCCTCCGACCGCAATACCTTGTTGGTGGTCCACTCGCGCAAAATTTCTCCAGTCCCGTGGCACTCCGAGGGGACCGCCCCATCGATGGGTGATCGTGACCTCTCGTGTCGACGGGAAGAAGTGGTGCAATGTCTTGATCAGGCTCTCGTGCACGCGATCGTCGATGTCCTGTGTTTCGTGTACACGGCTTGCGTAGTGATAAGGGGCTCCACGCCCGCCGAACACAATTCGTCCGTCTGCTGTGCGTTGCGCATAGACGACACCGTTGCGCGCGTCGTTCAAAGTCTCGCGCTCGTACCACCCGATGTCGGCCCAGGCATTCGGCGAGAGTGGTTCTGTGGCGACCATAAATGAGTACAACGGAAGCACTTCTCGTCGGGCTTGCTTGAATGTGGCTGTATAGCCCTCCGTAGTTCGTACCACCCATTGACAGCTGATGTCGGTCCTGCGACCATCCTGTTCGGCGGTGACGGAACCGGATGAATACGAGACGACATTGATGTTTTCGACGATTGATACACCCATCCGAAGGCAAGCCAGAGCGAGGCCGTCGACAAGTTTGCGAGGATGTAGCACAGCACAGTTCTGTGTGAAGATCGCCGCAAGTGTGTTCGAGACCCTTATGTGCTCGTCGGCCTGCGTGCTTTCGAGGTAGGAGACATCTCTATCGGTCGCGCCGAAGGTACGTTCTTCTTTGACCAATTCAGCGAGGCGTTGCAACTGAGGTCGATTTCGTGCCACGGTGAGCGTGCCGCCCGCCGCATAGTCACAGTAAATGGACAGATCGGAGAGAACTGTCCTTATGTCGTCGAGGTTCTTGATTGCGTAGCGACGCATTGCCTCTGCAGTTGGGTGCCCATGAACCGCTGCGATCGTCGACAGGGGTGTAGGAAGCAGCGCACTGCACCAGCCACCATTTCTCCCCGAGGCTCCGAAGCCGACGTTTTCCTTCTCGAGCACGGTGACGTCGAGAGAGGAATCCAACATCTTCATGTACAGAGCCGTCCACAAGCCCGTGTAGCCAGCACCGATGATGGCAACGTCGGTGTGAGAGGGCGGTACGGCTGTGCCCGTCTCCAATTTCCGTGCATCGACGTTCCACAGTGAACGTGGCTCGGCTTGGGAGAGCACGTCCGAGGATCTTCTCACCTGAGAGGCTCTCCGAGTAGCTGGACGTTGTCGATGAGGCGGACGTCTCCGACCCACACTGCTATGGCAAGGACAGAACTTGCGTTGGGCAAGTCCACTGTCTGGAGTGAGTCGCAGTCGACAATCGTGACGTAGTCGACACGTGAATAGGCGACGTCACGTAGACGCGTCGAAACATGGGTCACGACATCGCTGGAGTGATGGCCATCCTGCGCCAAACCCTGGGCTTCTCCCAAGATGCGAGGAATGATGCTCGCTGCAGTACGTTCCTTCGCTGACAAGCGTGTGTTTCGACTCGAGAGGGCGAGACCGTCATGATCACGGACGGTGCGCACTGGTACCACTTCGATGCCGAGATTGAGGTCTCGTACCAATTGTTTGACGACCGCCAATTGTTGGAAATCCTTCTCACCGAAATAGGCACGGTCTGGTGTGACGCAATTGAAGAGCTTTGTGACGATAGTTGCTACTCCGGCGAAATGACCCGGGCGGGATGCACCCTCCATGGTGTCGGCGACACCTTCGGGTAGGACCGTGGTGGCGTATCCGCGGGGATACATCGACTCCGCGGTCGGCAAGAACACCGCGTCGACACCGCACGCCTCGCAGACGGCCAGGTCTTCTGCTTCCGGGCGCGGATACGTCTCGAAGTCGGAGGGCTGATTGAACTGAGTGGGGTTCACGAAGATCGAGACAACGACGGAATCGCATTGCTCACGGGCAGATCTCATGAGCGCCATGTGTCCCTCGTGAAGTGCGCCCATGGTTGGCACAAACCCGCACGTTGAACCTGCTTCGCGTCGACCTTTAGACCACGCGAGCATGTCGTGTGGCGTGCGGAGAACAATCATGCCGGTCGAGGTCGAGTTCAGGAGAAGGAGTGCTCAGCGTCGGGCCAAGATCCGTCGCGTACTTCCTGTACGTAATCAGAGATTGCGTTTGTGCTCACTGTCAGAAGGTCGGCATATGGCTTGGCAAAGCTCAATTTACGACGAGACAAACCCAAGACATCGTGCAGCACGAGCACTTGTCCGTCGCAAGCGGCTCCTGCTCCGATGCCAATTGTCGGAATCGACAGTTTTTCTGTGATTTCCGCAGCAAGATCGGCTGGTACACCCTCAATGACGACGGCGCATGCGCCGGCATCTTCGACAGCGTGCGCATCTTGTAGAAGACGGTCACGTTGTCCGGCTTGATCACCTTGTTGTCTGCCTTGAATCTTGTTGCCACCCATTCGGTGATAGCTCTGAGGGGTGAGACCGATGTGGCCCATGACGGGTATGTCGGTGGCCGTGATGGCAGAAATGACGTGAGCGACCGACAGGCCGCCCTCCAACTTCACGCACTCGGCGCCAACTTTGATGAGCCGGACGCTGCTCTCGATGCCCATGACAGGACCTTGTTGGTACGAGCCAAACGGGAGGTCACCAACGATGAGCGCCTTCGGTCGAGCAGCTGCGACGATACGGGTGTGATAGGCCATCTCGTCGAGTGACACGGGAAGCGTCGTTCGCTCGCCCTGCATGACTGTTGCAACTGAATCACCGACAAGCAAGACATCGACGCCAGCTTCGTCTGCGATTGAGGCGAAGGTGGCGTCATATGCCGTGATCATCGCGATGCGGCGCTTGTCGAGTTTCGCCTGGAGAAGACTCGGAACCGTGACCTTTGCGCGGGGAACCGACGCCCCTGTGGCTGCCATATGTCGAATGTTACGGTCGAACCTGGCAGTTGCCCCTGGGAGATTCAATGACCACCGAGTAGCGATGGATAGCGTTGCATCGTGGTGAGGCGGTCGATCGGTGCTGTGTATGCACGTGCCCATGGCGCACTCTCTCGGTGGGCTGCCATCGGACCACGCGGTAGCCGTGGAAAACGGTTTCACGCTTTCGGGGAGGGGAGCATCATCTGCTGGCCTCCCACGACCTTGTACAACGAGGGTTACATCTCAATCGGCCGAGACACCATGATCGGGCCGCACGTCGCCCTCGCAGCTGGCATGGCCCCGGGCCAGGCGATGTTGTCCACGCCCGTCATCTCAATTGGCGATCGTTGCCTGATTGGTCGGGGGAGTGGAATTGTCGGACACTTTTCAATCGAGATTGGCGACGATGTCTGGACGGGACACCATGTGTACATCACAGATCAGAATCATGGTTACGAAGACATCGGTGTCCCCATTTCGAGACAGACGCAACCTGAACTTCCGATTCGTATCGGTGACGGCACATGGCTCGGTCACGGAACCGTCGTCTTGCCAGGTGTCACGATCGGTAGACATGTGGTCGTCGGAGCGAATTCTGTCGTCACTTCGGATCTTCCCGACAATTCTGTCGCAGTAGGTGCACCTGCACGAATCATCCGCTCATACCAACCAGGCGAAGGTTGGACTCGTCACAACTGAGAATGTCAAGTGACGAGATCGAAAGGTGGAATGCACGCGCGAATCTCGTTGTCCTTTGCGAACTTTCCGATCCGCTCCGATATTGGTACACCTTCGACCTGAGTCTCGGAGAAACGATTGAATTCTCCGGAACGTAAGAGGTCCACGTAATCGTCGCGGTCGTCTAGGTAAGTGCGGTAATCGGCGAGCCACAATGGAACGAGGGCTCGGCCTTTGTCATTGCTAACAAGAATCTGTTCTATGTCGTCGATCATGGACTTCAGCGATGAATTGGCCCTCTCGATGATGTCGGCACGTTTGGCGAGCGCAGTGGCGTCATTGATATTGAAGGTGGAAAGATCCGACAAATCAGCGCGTTGCTCACGTGCTTCAGCGCACCTGGACTCAGCTTGAGAAGCCCATTCTTCGTCATAGATCTTGTTGATCGACTCGCGTGGCGAGAAGCCAAAGGCATACACCCCCATGGCAGCAATCGCGACACAGACGATAATGATTGTCAGACGTGCAACATGCCGCACGATGATTCAGCTTTTCTTTATGGGTCGGTAGAAAGCCAAGAGATGCACGATGGCACCACCGATACCGATAATTGGCGTAAGAGCAGCCCAATTATTTCCAAGGTCAATTGACCATGCGTTGTCGAGGGATGCGCCGCCTGAGCCAACTGCGGCAACCCCCCACGCTGTGACGAGAATCGACGCGCAGTATTCCCATCCGCCATCTGGCAGGAAGATGAAGAATCCCACTTTCCAGTGAACTGTCACGATTGCGACGACCATGAGCCCGATCATCGCCGCTGCAGCGAGAGGGGTGAGGAAGCCAGCCGCAAACATCAATCCGGCAACTATCTCTGTCAATGCCGCTCCACGTGCCTGAAGTTTCGGCGCCTTCATGCCCAAACTTCCGAACCAGCCCGCTGTTCCTGTGAGACCTCCGCCTCCGAAGACCTTGTTATAACCGTGATAGGCGAGTGAGATTCCGAAGAACAGACGGATGATGAGCAGGCCGAAGTCAACTGATGTCATATTGCGAGTGTAGGACAGGTGCATCCCATAGTGCCTGCTCTGGCTCTCTCAAACGACAAGAATGACCTGGTGGTATCGGTCGCGCATTCTGTTTCTCCGACTCGTGCGCGCGCGTCGGTCAACCTGATTGTCTCTCATATTCGGCGAAAGCCACTGACGTTTGCCGTGGCAGTGTCCGGCGCGTTTGTCTACGCACTGTGCACTGCAGGCTCGTCGCTCGGAGTGCGTTGGGTGACTGACAATGTGATCGTTCCTCGATTCGATGGCGACGACGTCTCCATCGGAGTGCTCCTCAGCGGATGTTTGATTCTCGTGGCTATTGCCATAGTGCGCGCAACTGGCGTCGTCGTTCGACGCACATGGGCAGGCAAGACGGAGTGGGGAGTTGCGGAAGAAATTTCGAATGAGGTCGTCCGACGGATGGCCGTTCAACCTGTTTCGTGGCATGCACGCCGACAGACGGGTGACATTATTTCGCGCGCCGGGGTCGATGCCGATGCAAGTGTCAGCGTGCTCGCACCCCTCCCTTATGCGAGTTCCGTGGTGCTGTTGTTGGTGGTGAGCACAACTGGTATGTGGGTGCTCGACTCGTCTTTGGGTCTCATTGCCTCGGTCATCATTCCGCTCCTTTTGTTCATGAACATCTGGTATCAGAAGCGAGTAGACGTCTACTACAACAAGGCGCAAGAAAAACTTGGCGTGCTCAGTGAACAGGTGCTGGAGAGCTTCGAAGCGGTGAGTGTCGTCAAGGCATTCGGAGCCGAGGATCGAGAAACAAAGAGGCTTTCACGCATTACCGCTGATCTTCGCGACGCAAGAGTCGAAACTGTGCGGCGACGGTCAAGCTTTGAAGCCCTTCTTGATGCAATTCCTTCCATCGCCAATCTCGTGGTGCTGTTGGTGGGCGCACAACGAGTGAAGAGTGGTGACCTCACGGTGGGCGATCTGGCTGCGGCCATGTATCTGTTCACACTGCTCGCGATGCCTCTGCGCATCATCGGCTTCGCTCTCTCAGATTTGCCGCACTCACTTGCGGGTTGGAATCGACTGCGCGAGGTGATGGAGGAGCCGCTCGAGCCGCAACCGAGGGTGAATGACCTCGACGAGCTGTTTGACGACTCACAATCGTCGATGAGGGTCGGAGCCGACAATCAGGTGCTTCGCGTCACGAATCTGCGTGTCGCCTTTGGTGCTTCTGTGATCCTGGAGAGCGTCACGTTCTCGGTGCTT
>DAIOTI010000071.1:0-7286 GCA_036752105.1 Ilumatobacteraceae bacterium
GCACGATACGTCGAGCCATGTCATGAGTGGTTGTCTCGAACACACCATCACCGATTCCCGCTAGCACTACTTTGCGGAACCGCGACGGGGACGAAGCGAGAGCGCGAAGAGTGGTGAGCGCACCCAAGGAAAAACCGACGATGTCGACGGGCTCGTCTGGCAATCGCGTGAGGAGCCATTCGTGGAGATTTCTGTAAGCCTCGGGGTCATGCGGCTTCTCGGCATCGCCATGGCCCAAGAGATCGATACCTAGCGGCCTACGCCCAATGTCGGTCAGTAGCTCGGCGACACCGGGAGCCTTCCATGTGGACGCATATGAACCAGCCCATCCATGCACAAGAGCAACGGGAAGTGTGGCTGGAGTGGACATACACACACGGTAGCCTCGTGTTGCCCTATGCGGTTCCTCCACACTGCTCCGCAACATGACCTGACGTACAACGACGTGTTCATGGTTCCTAGTCGGAACACCATCAACTCTCGTTTCGATGTCGACCTGTCGACGCCCGACAAAGTTGGCACGACAGTCCCGGTGGTTGTCTCGAACATGACGGCGGTTGCAGGACGGCGAATGGCTGAGACTGTGGCTCGCCGAGGTGGTGTAGCAGTTCTTCCTCAGGACATTCCGCTCGACATCGTCGAGAGTGTCGTGAACCATGTGAAGTCGAGACACCTTGTATATGAGACCCCAATCACATTGGGTCCAACCGACACTGTCGGAGAAGCGCTCAGTCTGGTGCACAAACGATCGCATGGAGCCGTCATCGTTCTCGACGATGACGGATGCCCGGTAGGAATTTTCACCGAACATGACGCCGTCGGTTTCGACAGGTTCGCACAGATGCGAAACGTGATGAATCGGGACCTGATTGTCATTGATGATGGAAGGTCGCCGGAGCAGATACATGAATTTCTCGCAGACAAACGGCTCACCTTTGCGCCTGTTGTCGACACGAGCGGTGCGTTGCTTGGGTGTGTCACGAGGAAAGGCGCTCTTCGCAGCACCATCTACAAACCTGCAGTGGATTCGAAGAATCGGTTATTGGTTTCTGTCGCGGTGGGAATCAATGGTGACCCTGCCACGCGAGCCAAATCGCTCGTGGCCATGGGCGTCGACATGCTTGTCATCGACACAGCGCATGGTCATCAAGATCGCACTCTCCACGCGATCGAAGAAGTACGCCGAGTTGTCCCTGATCTGGCAATCGTGGCAGGCAATGTTGTCACTGCGGAAGGAACCCGAGATCTCATCAACGCCGGAGCCGACATCGTGAAAGTCGGAGTTGGTCCTGGCGCAATGTGCACAACCCGAATGATGACCGGTGTCGGGCGGCCACAGTTCAGTGCAGTCCACGAGTGCTCCGATGCGGCTCGCGCGATGGGTAAGCATGTGTGGGCCGATGGCGGAGTTCGTTATCCGCGTGACGTGGCGCTTGCACTTGCAGCAGGTGCATCAAACGTCATGTTCGGCTCCTGGTTGGCTGGCACGTACGAGTCTGCCGCAGACACGCTTCGAGACACTGAGGGGCGGCTCTACAAGGAGAGTTTCGGTATGGCTTCCAACCGTGCCGTGAAGAATCGCACGCGGTCAGAATCAGCCCTCGAGCGAGCAAAGAAAGAGCTGTTCGAGGAGGGCATCAGTACCTCGCGAATGTATCTCGACCCTGTTCGTCCCGGCGTCGAAGACATCATCGATCAGATTGTCGCCGGTGTGCGTTCCGCGTGCACGTACGCCGGTGCTCGCACCATCCCAGAGTTCTACGACCGCGCAGTCGTCGGTATCCAGAGTGCTGCCGGCTACGACGAAGGTCGACCCCAAGGCACTAGCTGGTGACATTGCGGGTCATCGCAATTGACGGTCCCGCTGGAGCGGGGAAGTCGACTGTCGCCCGTGCTGTCGCTCAGGCAGTGTCACTCCCGTACCTCGACACAGGTGCCATGTATCGCGGTGTCGCCTTCGCTGTCCTGCGTGACAGAGTTGACCCTTCCGATGAAGTTCGGGTCGGAGCGATAGCAGAGTCAGTTCAAGTCGTCGTCGAGCCCGAGGGTGTGACGGTGGACGGACAAGACGTCTCTGCCGAGATCAGGGGACCGGAGGTCACGTCGGTCGTCAGTGTGATCGCGGCCTATCCACGGGTGCGAGCGGTGATGCGCAAAGCGCAGCGAGAGTGGATTGTTCGCCACGGCGGTGGTGTCGTTGAGGGTCGTGACATCGGAACCGTGGTCTTTCCTGATGCGCTCCTCAAAGTTTTTCTCACGGCCTCACCGCAGGTTCGTGCAGCTCGACGAGTGGCGCAGGTCGGTGGAGATGTGGATGCGATAGCAACCTCTATCGCAGAAAGAGACCGCATCGACTCGACGCGTGAAGACAGCCCTCTGCGTCCGGCCGACGGTGCGGTGAACATCGACAGTAGCGGTCGATCGGTGCAGGATGTGGTTAGCGAGATCGCAGATGCTTACCACCGCGTCTCGACCAGAGGAGAAGTCACTCGTGGCTGAAGTTGACACCTATCTGGCCGGCAACTCTCGTGTAAGTCGTGTGTTCTACCACGTGGTGCGTTTTATTGTCGTTGGTTTAACTCGACTTGTCACCCGGCTCGAGATACATGGCGCGCACAACATTCCGTCCACTGGGGCCTTCGTTCTAGCGCCGATTCATCGGTCAAACATCGACACTCCCATTGCTGCGGCGGTGACACGCCGACGTCTGCGTTTCATGGGTAAAGATTCGTTGTGGCGCCATCAGCCTGTGCGGTGGTTGCTCTCGGCGCTCGGAGGATTTCCTGTCACGCGAGGTTCTGCAGACCGCGAGGCACTTGCGCGATGTATCGCAGTCTTGCGAGCAGCTGAGCCATTGGTGCTGTTCCCAGAAGGAACGCGACAATCAGGTCCGACCGTGATGCCGTTGTTCGATGGTGCGGCTTATGTGGCAGTGAAGGCAAACGTTCCGATTGTGCCTGTGGGAATTGGTGGCTCTGAAGGCGTGATGCCAAAGGGGTCGCGCATGATCAGACCCAAAAAGTGCGTCGTCGTGGTCGGTGAACCGATATCGGTGTCGGCTGACGAACAGGGGAGGGTGCCGCGCTCGGCCGTGCGGGAGACGACGGAACGGCTATCGACACAACTACAGCTGTTGTTCGAACAAGCCGAGGCACTTGCCACATAGCCGCACAGATGCGTCAGTGCGGCGTTTAGTCGTTGGAGAAGTGCGCCACCAGAAGGTTTCGTAACTGGGAGGGGTCATGTGCCCCGCATACTTCGCGTGCCGAATGCATCGACAACTGTGCGACTCCGACATCGACCGTCGGTATTCCGAGACGTGTGGCGGCGAGGGGGCCGATGGTTGAACCACACGGGATGTTGTTGCGAGAGACAAAGTGTTGAAGACGAACCCCTGCACCCCTCGCAAGGTCGCTCAGTAATGCAGCTGTTCCAGCCGTCGTCGCGTATCGCTGGTTGACATTCATCTTCACTACAGGACCTTGATTGACCATGGGTGCGTGCCGCGAGTCATGACGCTCCGGATAGTTCGGGTGGATGCCGTGGGCGTTGTCCGCCGAGATGAACAGCGAACTCTCGAGGATGTCGTACCAATGTGAGTCTGAGTCGTCGGCAGAGAGTGTCCGCAGGATTCGTTCGAGGGCCGGGCCACTTGCGCCGTGTTGGCTTGATGATCCAATCTCTTCGTGATCGAAGAGAGCGACTACCTGGCAGGTGTGATCGGCCACTCGAGTTTTCGTCAGTGCGTCAATTGCCGCCCAGCAGGACAACTGGTTGTCCAAGCGACCTGACGCCAACAATGACCCATCGGCCCCGATGATGCTCGCGGGGGTCATGTCGAACAATTGTGCGTCGAACGAGGAGATGTCTTCTACTCGACAGTCTGAGATATGTGCCAACCAGGACATGAAGTCCACATCCGGAGATGTTGCCCAGACCGGACGAATGTGATGATGTCGATCGAGCTGAATGCCCTTGTCATTGACTTCACGGCCGAGATGGATTGCAACTTGAGGAATGCTTGCCATGGCGGCGTCGCTCGTGACCAATCGTCGCTCGCCGTGTTTTGTGATCACTACTCCCGCGACGCCGAGATCTCGATCAAGCCAGGAATTCAGAAGAACTCCGCCGTAGATCTCGACGCCCAGTTGCTGCCATGCACCGGTCTGAATGTCTGGCGATGGGTGAATACGGATGTTCGGCGAATCGGTGTGCGCGCCGACAACTGAAAACCGGTCAATGGTCGACGACGGCTGGCGCCAGGCGATGATCATGCCGTCGCGAGCGAGGAAACCAGCTTGAGACAGTCCACCCGAGTGAGTTCGGTGTTCTTTGAATCCCGACTCGACGAGGGCCTGTCGTGCCGACTCGACGACGTGATATGGCGTGGGCGATTGATCCAGCCAGCCGCTCAAAGAGTCCAAGTCACTCGGTTCCGCTGTCATCCTGGTCGCCTATCGATGTACGTGATGTTTCACAGAGTAGTGCTGAAGTTCATCAGGGTATGCAAGTGGGCCGTCTCGTTGAGAGCCACCAGTGATCGTCTTCCACCAGCGATCGCCTTGACGCGGTGGATTGACGTGTAGTGAGGATAGAAGAACTGTGTCGAAGGCATGCCGAGAATGTGAGAGATGTAGTAGTTGATGACACCGCCATGACACACCACGACGACACGATCAGATTGATGTGCTTCGATGATCGAGTCGAAAGAGTGACGTACACGGGAATTGAACTCCTCTTGGTTCTCGTCTGACACCCATTCGCCTCGCATCATGGCCTGCCACTTCGGATGATTCGTTGCCCGCATCTCTTCCATCGGGATGTATTCGTTCGAGTTGCGGTCCCACTCGGCGATTCCATCTTCTTCCCGAATGGTGATGCTGAGTCGTCTTGCCAGGGGAGCGGCGGTCTGACGCGCGCGCACGAGGGGGCTCGAATAAATGGCGTCGACGGATTCGTGGGAGAGGTATGTCCCCAGCGCCTCTGCTTGAAGTTGTCCCTCGGCGCTGAGTTCAGGATCTGCGCGTCCAGACTCTTTCTCGACACGCAATGGCAGCGCATGTCGAACGATGATCAGTTCCATATGAGCCCTGATTACGGGTTGACGTTGACGTCGAATCCCATGAATGTGCAACGGAACTGTGACGCTGTGACCGAGTTCGACGTCAAACCGGCGGCTGCATTCCTTGCTGAATCTACGCAACCTTCGAGCTCAGAGCGCTGAGCAAAGAGGGCCAGCGAAAGTGCCACGAAGACGACGAGGCCGACAACTCTCATCACCATCGACTTCAGTACTTTGAGGGCCACAAGAGCTAGTAGAAGTGATCCCCCCGACAATCCGAGAGCAACGTTTCGAAGAGCGTCGGGATCAACAGACGAGAAAAGATCACTCACCATTCCCACCCTAGATGGGTCTGACGACCTAGCGTGGTCACGTGGCAGGTGACTTCACAGTGGCAATTCTCATTGGAGGAGACAGCTCGCGAATGGGAGCGGACAAAGCCACATACCTCGTTGATGGTGTCGCGATGGCTGAACGTGTGGCCCGTGCCGCTCACGACGCAGGGGCGTCCGAAGTGCTCTTCATCGGTGGCAGCAGCACGCTGGTGAAAGGATTTTCGGGCTCATGGAAGAAGGATTCATGGCCCGGCGAAGGTCCACTTGGTGGTCTCATCACTGCATTGAAGAACTCATCCAACGATGCCGTGGTTGTGCTCTCGTGCGACATGCCGTTCATCACGGCTTCTGTCATTGCCAGCCTCGTCAATGCGTTGTCCGATGCACAGGCGTCTGTCGGTCGAACCGACCGACTCAATTGGTTGTGTGCGGCATGGTCGAAGGATGAATGCCTCTCCACGCTGCAGTCGGTGTGGAAGAGAAATGAACGCGCAATGCATCGGGCAGCTGTGCTGCTCGACGTAGCAGAGGTTCCTGTACCTGCGGTCGCGGTGCGCAACATCAATTCGCCGGAAGATCTGGCGCCCACTGATGCCCAGGAGTGATTCTGACCTGCCACGGCACGATGTGACGTGGGTCGACAGTGATGCGGGCCTCGAAGAAGCTATTTCTTTCCTTCTTTCGCACACTCGTTATGCGATAGACACAGAGTTCCACCGAGAGCGGACATACTTTCCTCGACTTGCGCTAGTGCAACTTGCGGCGGCAGGTCGCATCTTCGTAGTGGATCCACTCGGTGTCGAACGGTCGACGTTCACGCGACTGTTTGATTCAGATTCCGTGGCTGTCTTCCATGCTGCGCAACAAGACCTCGAAGTCTTGCAACACGCATACGGAGCCGTTCCCCGGCGACTCTTCGACACGCAGCTTGCTGCCGGGTTCATCGGTTTCAGTTCACCTTCGCTCTCGTCACTCGCTACGGCGTTTGCCGGAGTCAATCTCCCAAAAGGAGACCGGCTGACAGATTGGCTACGTCGGCCACTGACCGCCGCGCAAGTTGACTACGCCGCCGGTGATGTGCGGTATCTGGAACACATTGCAGACGCCATTCAGAAAAAGGTCGATGAACTCGGGCGATCAGGCTGGGTCGACGAGGCATGCGAGGAACTTCGTGTGCGTCCGAATGGCCCGACAGACCCTGAGCGTGCGTGGATGAAGGTGAAGGACGTTCGAACCCTGAAAGGGAGATCGCGGTGGGTGGCACAGGCGGTGGCGGAATGGCGCGAGAAGCGTGCGGCGGAACTGGACATCCCTGTGCGACATGTATTGGCTGATATCGCGATTGTGGGCGTGGCCCAGAAGATTCCGAAGACAGCCGAAGAGTTGAGTCATATACGCGGGTTTGATGGAAAACAAGCCCACGGGTCCTTGGGTCGACTCGTCATTGAGAGTGTCCGAGAGGGTGTGGAACGGTCGGTTGCAGGCGAGTTGAAATTGCCTTCTTCCGATGGCGATGACCTCGACCGTGCGCTTCGGCCCGCGGTGACCCTCGTGTCCGCTTGGGTCAGTGAGCTCAGCCGCCAGGAACAACTCGATCCGGCGCTGCTCGGAACTCGCCAAGACATCGTCGATCTCCTCCGAAAAGCACCGTCGGCAAGGCTCGGAAACGGTTGGAGAGCCGACATCGTCGGTAACGATGTGGATGACCTCGTGGCGGGTCGCGCTGCTCTCACCTTCACTGCAGACGGAGGTCTGAGATTAATTTCACTTGACGATTCGCCCAGATAGGCCGCCGGATTCTCGCGGTTTTGCGCATCAATGGCTCAGGTCACACCTGAAAACAGAGCGTGGACTCCGAAATCCCGTCCCCGGGGGGCATCGGTCGGTAG
>DAIOTI010000072.1:0-7234 GCA_036752105.1 Ilumatobacteraceae bacterium
TAACTGGGTCGAGCTTCTTTTCACGAGCGAGTTGCGTGAGGTTGCGACCGAACTGATCGAGAATTTGGCTGCCGCCCTTCTCGCTCGAGCCTTCACCTTTTTCGGACGCTCCGCCACCGGAGGGTTGAGTCTCGGCTTTGCCCGCAGGACCTTGGTAGCCGGACAACAACTGAATGACCTGCTGACGCACGCGCCCGAGGTCGGCACCCAATTTGACGAGAACCTGCGCCGCCACACCTTCGCCCTCACGAATGAGTCCGAGAAGGATGTGTTCGGTGCCGATGTAGTTGTGTCCGAGTTGCAGTGCTTCGCGCAACGACAACTCGAGCACCTTCTTCGCACGAGGAGTGAACGGAATGTGGCCTGATGGCGACGAGCCACCTTGACCGATGATTTCTTCCACCTGGGCACGAACTGCCTCGAGGGAGATTCCGAGCGACTCAAGAGCCTTTGCGGCAACGCCTTCACCTTCGTGAATCAACCCGAGGAGGATGTGCTCAGTTCCGATGTAGGAATGACTGAGCAACCGCGCCTCTTCTTGGGCAAGGACCACCACTCTGCGGGCCCTGTCGGTAAAGCGTTCGAACAAGATGACCACCTTGTTGTTGTGTCCGGCACAATGTTGTGTCGGTGACGTATGCCAAGTGTACCGGCAGGGTTGGGAACAGTCATGTCGTGGTGGCGTAGCCTGACGTGGTGAGCCGGTCCCCTCTGCTCGATTTACCCGGCATGGATGCCGATCGCGCGCGTGTGGAAGACGCCATCCTGCAGGCCGTTCGCACGCCCGACGATTACCTCACCCAAATCGCATCCCACCTCATTTCCGCCGGTGGTAAGCGTTTGCGCCCCGTCATGACAATGGTCGCATCAGCTGCAGACGACCGCGAGGTGTCCGACGACGCTGTCATGGGTGGCATCGCGTGCGAATTGGTGCATTTGGGATCTTTGTACCACGACGATGTCATGGACGAAGCCGACGTGCGTCGCGGTGTGGAAACCGTGAACGCCAAGTGGGGCAACTTGCAGGCAATTCTTGCTGGCGACTTTCTGTTGGCGAAAGCTTCTGAAATTGCTGCGTCACTTGGAACTGAAGTTGCCGGGTTGCTCGCACGCACCATCGGTCGTCTGTGTGAAGGACAGATTCTCGAATTGCGTCACACCTACAACGTGGCACGGCCGATGGATGCATATCTCGCGTCGATCGACGGAAAGACCGCATCGTTGTACGGCACTGCTGCTCGCATTGGCGGACTGGTGTCTGGCTTCGACCGCGCACACATCGACGCGCTCACCGCATACGGCGATGCATATGGAATGGTGTTCCAGGTTGTCGATGACATTCTCGATGTCACTGCCACAGACGAACAGCTGGGCAAGCCGGCCGGGCACGACATGGTCGAAGGTGTGTACACATTGCCTGTCATCCTCACGTTGGCGGCAGGCGGTTCAGCCGCGAGTGAATTGAACGGCATTCTGGGGAAACCCCTCGATCACGCAGAGCGCGAAAAGGTGCTCGACATCGTGCGCAGCAACGGTGGTGTCAAGAAGGCGATCGAACAAGCACGTTCTTTCGTGTCGCTCGCTCACGAGGCCTGCGAAGCATTGCCTTCCACGACACGAGTGGGCGCCATGCGTGACGCCCCAGTTGCGTTGCTCGACAGCGTCAGCTGAACACCGAAGCAGCGGCAAGTCCGCTGAGTGCCGCACCTTCAATTCGTGGTCCATCGAATGCGTCACCCGCCAGGACAAGTGGCAGTTGTGGGTGGGTCCAACATGGCGAGTGAAAAGTGCGTCGTGGCGTCGCGTAGCGCCACTTCTTCAGATGTGATTCGACGATGTCATCGACAGAGAAGTACGCAGTGGCACGTTCAAGCAACATCGAATGCAACTCCGCCTCAGAGTCGTCGTAGTGCTTCGCTGACACACTCGGTTCGGCGTGAAAGGTCATGCCGGGGTGTATGGATATTCCTTTGCGCAGGTTGTCGCACACAAAGGAGAAGAAGTCATCTGGCGATTGCAGCGCACCCGATGCACTCACCTGTACTTGTCTCTCTAGGGTGACAAGAAGGCACAACGTCGGGTCGTAGTCGATGTCGTGGAGCTCGCGGGGCAAGTCGTGTGCGACGTCACCGAGTAGAGCGATGGTTTGCGGTAGCGGAGCAGTGACGATGATCGCATCAGCAATGTGTTCCTCTGTACTTGAATCGCGGAGACGAGACGCGATGGTCCACTTCGTGTCGTGTTCGTCGAAGGTCACGCTCGACACAGTGACTCCGAGGCGAACATCGAGATTTCCCGCCAGATGTTTCGCAATCGATGTCATGCCGTTTGCGCCCGTGTATCGGGGATGTCCGTCGATGTCAGCGAACCCGCGACACCACTCACGCGCGACGCCCTGTGAAACCCAGTCGTTCACCTCCGTAGCGAACACTTCGCTACGCACCGTGAAGAACTGTGCACCGTGGTCGAGAACTGCGTCACCGATACGCCGAGTCGCCATGCGACCGCCGACACCGGCACCTTTGTCAAGCACGACCACGCTGTGACCGACACGCTGCAAGTTGCGCGCCGCCAATAACCCACTCAGACCGGCGCCGATGACGGCGATATGCATGAGGCGAGCCTGTCAGATGACGTTCAGTACGGCTTCACCGTGCGGCACGAACGCTGCTTCTGCACGCTTAAGAAACGACAGCAGAATTCGATTGAACGTGGTCGCATGTTCGATGGTCACACCGTGAGCTGCGCCACTGATGACCACCAGCTCGGCTGTCGGAATGAGGTCGGCAAGTTCTTCAGCATCTCCGCGCGGGGTGAGAATGTCTTGATTTCCCACCACCACGAGAGCGGGGCAGGAAATGGTGCCGAGCATCGCTTGCATGTCGTTGTCATCGGTGCTGACGATTGCTTTGACTTGGCCAGTGAAACCCTCTACCGGGCTGATGAGACCGAGTGGTCCGAGAATGCCCATTGCTGGCAGCAAACGCCGGAATGAACGGGGCCCGATCATCCAACGCGCCGCCTCTTTGCTCATGGCAGTGAGGCCTTCGGTGCGGGCTTTGTCGGCCCAGGTTTGAAGTAACTCTTCGCGCCATGCATGGTTGCGACAACTCGTGGCCACGAGTGTGAGTGAACGCACGCGATGCGGGTATTTCAATGCGACGATCTGAGAGATGGCGCCACCCATCGAGAGACCAACTACGTGGGCCGCATCGACGCCTGCCGCATCGAGCACGGCGATTGCATCGTCTGCCATCTGTTCGAGAGTGAACTCGTGGGTCGGTTTGTCACTGCGGCCCGACCCGCGATTGTCGAACGCGACTGTGCGGTGACGCCATGCCAGTGCTGCGCGCTGCAGGTTCCATGAGTTCTTCTCGGCCCCGAGTCCTTGAATGAGCAGTACTGGCGGCCCACTGTGCCGACCCGTCACTTCATAGTGAAGACGAACGCCGTCACTTGCATTGGTGAAGGGCATCAGGCGACCTGCTTCTTTGCGGGTACGTGCTCGATGCTCGGCCATTCATACAGTCGCTCGATCACTTCGGTCGTGGTGTGGCGCGGCGCAAATCGAAGAAGATGCGCTGCTTCATTGCTGGCTGCCAATCGACCTTTGTGCAACACCTCGGACACATGGTCGGGAATCGGTGCACCAGCAACACCAGACATTGCACGTGCGGTCCACCAAGCAGGACCGATCGTCGGAACGGGTACGCGACGTCCGGCGAGTATTGCTCGAAGAACGCTTATCGCACCGTTCGCACAAATGTTGGCGATGCCGTGTGCATGGCGAGTGCCTGCGGACACGAATGCATCAGCAGCATCGGTGTCTTCGACCACGCAGAACGCTGGGTTGCCAAGTCCGTGAAACGGAACTGCCGGCATGCGCAACACGCGTCCAAGTGGGCTTGGAACATGTGGCCCCACGACCGGTGCGAGACGCAAAGTGCAGGTGTTGACACCGCGAGCGGCGTGCAATGCATGTGCTCGAGCTTCAAGGTCGGCGCACATGTGTCCATACACGGTGGTCGGCGCGACATCACTTTGTTCAGTCGCGATATGTGGCGAGTGAGAAGAAGCGCCGTACACCTCGATGCCGCTTCGCAGCACAACCGATTCCAACGAAGTGAGTTGGTGGGCAGCATCGAACACCGCACGGGCCACGTTGCCGGTGGCGATGCGTGCATGATCTGTGGCAAGTCGCGCATGTGGCTCCCACACGCCTACGTGGACAATGACCTGTGGTTGGAAGTCGGTGATGAACTGCGACATCTGGTCGATGTCTCCAGGGAGAATGCGGGTGAAGGAAGCATGACGGAGTCGTCGTCGTGGTGGGTCCATGTCGAATCCACGAATGTCGCCGACCCACTCCGCTTGTTCGAAGCGAGATGCAATCAACGAGCCGAGCTCGCCACCCATTCCGGTGATGAGAACCTTGCGGGTCTTCACACCCTCAACCTTACGAGCAGCGACCCTGCGGTGGAGGTCAACGAATCTCGTGAACGCGCAGAATCAATTCACGTGACCAACTGTCGAGTTGACGTCCGCAAATGCGCTCGGTGATCTCGATGGCCTGCGACGGGTCGTCGAGCATTCCGCTCCAACGGATGTACCCGCCCATGATGCCGACGATGCGATCGCCGACTTCTTCGGCGTGAATCACGATCTTCGAGTCGTTATTAATAAGGTCACGCAGTTCGGCGTAGAACACGCGCAGCCATGCGTCGAGGTCGTCGGCGCCACTCAGCGGACGGTGGCGGTAGGGCATGTTGAGCTCTTGGTACGCGTGGAGATTGTGCGGTGCGGCGATGATGCTGACGACGAGGTCGAAACGGTTCTCACGCAGCCAGATGATTTCCTCTTGGCGGCGCACACGACGGTGGTTGTCGCCGTATCCGCCGGGTCGCTCACAGATGGCGACCTTGTCCTTGATGATCCAGGTGAAGTTTCGAGGGGTGATTCCGAGGGCCCACTTTCCGCGCAATTTCGGTGGCATTCGTTTCCCTCGTCGTCCTTGTCGTCTGCTGAATCTGGCGTGATGTCGTCACTAGGGCCTTATGACCCGTCGCAACACTAGCCAATAGTTGCGAGGTGCAACCGTTGTTTCGACCGACGAACTTCTCGTCCGCCACCCACGTCGCAGGCCAAAACCTCGCCTCTGGCAACCGCCAGCACGCGCTCGACCGTGGCCACGTCGGGTGGATAGGGGTGAGACAGCCAGGCACGCACCGCTCTGCGTGCCAAGGGAAGCGGTGCTTGCGCAAGGGCGCGAGCATCAGTTGGGTCGAGAGTTGCGGCAAGTTCTTCAAGAAAATCGTGTTCATCGCGCAACATGTCTGCACTGCGAACGAGTAACGGAACGATGTCACGCTGTGACAAGTCGTTCATCAGCGGCACCAACTCACCACGCACACGATTGCGCAAGTACTTCGGATCACTATTGGTCTCGTCGTCCACAGGCTCAATCTCGAGCGCGGCACACAACGCTCGGGTTTCGGTGCGTCGAAGTCCAAGCAATGGTCTCCGGTGACCAGGACGCATCGCCGAGAGGCCACGAGTTCCGGCACCGCGAAGCAAGTTGATGAGCACCGTCTCTGCTTGGTCGTCGGCTGTGTGCCCCGTCATCACGTTTGAGGGAAGCACGTCGTATCGCGCATCCCGTGCCCGTGCTTCCAGGTTGGCCCCGGGGTCGACGTTGACCACATGTACGAACAACTCGACACCCAGTTTTTCTGCGACAGGTGCGATGACGTCGATATCGCGGTGCGACTGCGGACGTAATTGATGGTCGACATGGTGGACGGCGACATCGAGGCCATGCGCATACGCAAGTAACAACAAAGCCATTGAGTCGGCGCCGCCAGACACTGCAAGTGCGACTTGCGAGGTTGGTTCGGGAAATGTGCAGCGAGAGAGGAGCGAGACGAGAAGGGGATGCTCGTCGTGATGAGCCACGACGGATCTCTCAGTTGCCTATTGCTGTGCTGGTGGTTGACGGTGCTTCGGCGGATGCTTCGACCCGGTCACCTTCACCACGTAGCCGACGACGGCCTGCAACACTGCACCGACACCAGCGGCGAGAAGAACGAGGCCGAGCCAGAAGTGCCAAGGTTGCGCTGCGAACATGATGCTTATCGTAGCGAGAGCGGCAGCACTAGGGCATATCTCCGGTGAGTTCGTCACCGAAGCAGCCGCGAATCTTGTCCATCAGGCCCTCTGGCATCTCCTCGGCGAGCACCTTTCGTGCAATGACGGTGCGAAGTTCTGCGTGGAATTCAAATGCCTGAAGACAGTCGGTGCACGAGCCAAGGTGGGACTGGATCGACTGCGCCATGCCGTCGGGCAATTCTTTGTCGAGGAACCTTTGAAGTTCTTCGAGTGTCTCATTGCAATTCGACATGTGTGTTGGCTCCGGTGAAGGGTCTAGATGGTGGTCGATTGTGTGGTGCTGGCATCGCCCGCAGGGGGTTGAGTCAAGCCACGCCGCACCGCGTACTCGTACAACGATTTGTGCATCGCTTTTCTTCCCCGGGACAGGCGGCTCATGACGGTTCCGATGGGAACATCGAGAATGTCGGCAATTTCCTTGTAGGAGAAGCCTTCGACGTCTGCCAGGAGCACCGGCATGCGGAACACCTCGGGTAGCTCCTCGAGCGCGGCTCGGATGTCTTCGTCGGGGAACAGGTCCATCATCTGGTCTTCGGCACTCGCCGACATGCGGCTTTGGTCGAAGGTGTTCAGGCGTTTGTAGAGGTACAAGTCTTCGACTTCTTCGAGCCCTTCTTCTTCAGGGCGTCGTTGCTTGGCTCGGTAGTTGTTGATGAACGTGTTCGTCATGATGCGGAACAACCACGCACGAAGGTTCGTGCCCTCGTGGAATGTGGAGAAGCTTCGCCATGCTTTCAGGTACGTCTCTTGCACCAGATCTTCGGCATCGGCTCGGTTTCTCGTCATGCGAAGCGCGACGGGGTAGAGATGCGAGGCATATTGCATTGCTTGTTCGACGAATTCTTCGCGTTGTGCCATGCAGAGCCCTCCTCTCCGTGACGCTGGTGCCGGGGTTTACCCGCTTTGTCAGCGAGGTTAGGTGGACACTTCTCGTAATGCCGAGTCAATGGACGCGACCAACTTCTCGAGCAAGTGTGCGAGCTTGGTGCGTTCCTCGTCGGAGAAATTTTCAAAAATGACTTTCATCATTTCCATACGACGAGCACTCACCACCGTGTGACGCTCGCGT
>DAIOTI010000073.1:0-7121 GCA_036752105.1 Ilumatobacteraceae bacterium
CAAGGGCACCCAAATGATGGGCGAGAAGGTTCGACGAGAGAAAACACATCTTTGACAGCTCCCGTGGGGTGCGATCAGAAATCATCAGCTGGTCGACAATCTCAAGTCGGTGGACATCCCCAAGTGCCGCAAACCGGGTAGCGCGATCTTTTCTGGTCACGGACCACAAATTATCTCTCAATACTTCTTGAGTGAATATTCTTGGGTGAACTACTGATGAATTAGTGGTCGTATGCGAAACTGACGGACGTATTGTTCGCGGCGTCTGGGGGAGCCATGACCGAAAGTGGCATTGATCAACTGAGTGAACCCGCGGAGTCTGACGTGCTCGCAGAGCTTCGGGCATCATGTCCAATCTCTCGCACACCCTCTGGCGCGTGGTTCTTGGCTCGAAATGCAGATGTGTTGGCAGCCACTAAAGATGTGCACACCTTCCGTGCCAGTTTTCGTGAACCCGGTGTGGTCGTTCCCGACGAAGAGCAACTCATCAATGAAATTCCCGAGCCGCGGCACGGAGAAGTTCGAAAGGTCATCAACTCGGCGATTGCTGCCCACAAGATCACCCGCATGGAGGGATTCTGTCGCGATCTCAGCAACGAGTTGCTGGACGACCTGTTGGCACGCGATTGCGAGGTCGACCTCGTGCACGACTATGTGATGCCGATTCCGAACAACGTCATCGCAGAACTGCTCGGAGCCAAACGTGAAGACTTCAACAAGTGGGCATCTTGGTCTGACGAAGTCGTACAAGGAACCTGGCCCACACAGAACCGAAACGAACGTGGCGAGGGACTCGCTGGTGCTCACCCCGAGTTCACCGCCTACGTCGACGAATTGATTCGGGAACGAAAGGAGTCGCCGAAAGACGACTTCATCACGCGGCTCATCAACACAGAGATCGACGGTCGTCGATTGACCGACATCGAGACGCGCACGCAATTGGTGTTTCTCTTCATCTCCGGCAACGAGACCACGAGGCACCTCATCAGCAATCTCCTGTGGACCATCGTCAATAATCCCGACATCGAGCGCGCACTTCGCGCCAACCCGGACCTCATCAACAACGCCATCGAAGAGAGTCTCCGTCACGATCCACCAGTCAAGGTACTGATGCGTAACTGCGAACAAGAGACGGCTGTGCACGGAGAGACGCTGCGTCCGCGCGACAAAGTGGCATTCGGCATTTTGTCGGCGAACCGCGATGAGGAGCTGTACGAGAACCCCCATGAGTTCCGTCTCGACCGCCCGAACCCGCGAAACCATCTCGGATTCGGAGGTGGACCACATGTCTGCCCAGGTGCTGCGCTTGCACGGCTCGAAGCGCGAGTGGCGGTCGAAGAGTTCCTCCGACGAGTCGAGCAGTGCGAGGTACTCGAGCCTGGTGTGTATGAGGAAGTACCCGTCTTCTGGGCGCGTGGCCCCGCCAAGCTGAGAGTGCGTCTCACCGCTCGCACTCACTAGCGAAAGCAGTTTCCTGAAATGGCGGGCTACATTTGATTTGTGGCTTCGTCGAGTGAGTGGACCTTTCTCAGTAATCATGCCCATGTGCTGGTCTGCTTGGCGCGTGACCCGGTAGCGCGATTGCGTGACATCGCCGCAGACGTCGGCATCACCGAACGCCGTGTCAGCTCGATCGTGGCTGATTTAGAGGCTGAAGGGGTGGTGAAGATCAATCGTGTAGGTCGGCGCAACACCTACACGGTCAACAGGCGAGCCCGACTTCGTCACCCGCTCGAGTCGCACCAGAGTGTCGGCGACTTGCTTCGAGCCATCCAGTGAGAACTGACTGTCTCCCAATACCGGCAATTTGTTTCTAGTAATCTATATCCGCTAGTATTTCCCGAGTGTCAGTCGGCGACTTAGTGTCTCTCAACCTTGGGTCTCCGGTCGTCCTGGCATTCCTACTCGGGGTCATCGCGGCGTTCATCAAGAGCGACCTGCGATTCCCTGAGCAAGTCACTTCCCTGCTCTCTACATATCTGTTGTTCGCCATCGGCTTGAAAGGCGGCCTTCGACTGCGCGAGAGCTCGGTCTCCGAACTGGCGTGGCCCGTCATCATCACCCTGGTCATCGGTGTCGCAACACCGGTCATCGCGTTTTTTGTGGCTCGATCATTTGTGCGCCTTGACAACATCAATGCTGCGTCGTTGGCTGCACACTACGGATCTGTCTCTGCAGTCACTTTCACCGCTGCTGAGTCTTTTGCACGAGCCGCAGGAACACTGGAAGAAGGGTTCCTTCCGGCGTTGGTAGCAGTACTCGAGATTCCAGGAATAGTCGTGGCTCTCGTCATCGCCAGTCGTGCCCGTCAAGGCCGTTCAATGTCGTCAGCGATCCACGAAGTGCTTACTGGCAAGAGCGTGGTGTTGTTGCTCGGTGGTCTCATCATCGGCACTGTCGCGAATCAGGAGGCGCTCACTCGCGTCGAACCCTTCTTCATCGGACTCTTCCAAGGGCTGCTGTGTCTCTTCCTTCTTGATCTCGGCACGCTTGCAGGGCAGCGGTTCAACAGCATCCGTCGCGCAGGAGCTCGGTTGCTGTTGTTTGCAACTGTCTTGCCGGTCACTTTCGGAGTCGTCGGAGTGCTGCTTGCATCACTCGTCGGCATGTCAGAAGGTGGGGCAACTGTTCTCGCTGCAATGGCTGCAAGTGCCAGTTACATAGCAGCACCAGCAGCGGTCCGAGTCGGACTACCCGAGGCAGACATCGGCGTGTCGCTCGGTGCAGCGCTCGGCGTGACTTTCCCGTTCAATCTCATCATCGGAATTCCGCTGTACAGCGAAATTGCAGCCGCACTCGTCTGACCGCAAGTGGCTTTCCTTATCGGAGCTCGACGACTCTGTCACATAAATTGTCGACATCTGTGCGCGAGTGGCTCACCAAGACGCAATGAGCTCGCATTGCTGTGAGCTGTTGACGAAGCCACGTACGAAGCTCGACGGCGCTTCCGTCATCGATTGCCGACAAGGGCTCATCGAGCAACACCACCGATGGTTTGGCAACCAACGCTCGCACAATGCACACCCGTTGTGACTGACCACCGGATAGCTGCGCGGGCATCGCTTCGATCAAGTGGTCGCAATCAGCGTCCTCGAGCATTGCCCGGGCGGCCACTTGTGCATCGGACTTCGATTGTCCGGCTCGGCGCAGTGGAAAAGCGACATTCTCCAGTACCGATGCGAACGGAAGAAGCGTGTGTTCCTGAAACACCATGCCCACTTTGCGTTGCTCGGGCACCACGAAGTGGTTCGTGTCAGGGTTGTCCCATGTCACCTCGCCGAGTGTGAGATGCCCCTTGGTCAATCTGTCGAGGCCTGCGATCACCCGCAACATCGATGTCTTGCCAGACCCGTTTGCACCGATGACTCCGAGAACCTCGTGCGCCATAGAGACGGCGACATCGCGAGCAAAGGTGCCCCGCTCTAGTCGCCCCTGCAACACCAGGCTCATGACCGACGCCCTAGCCATTGACCACGCAGCGCGAAGAGCACGCCAACGCACACAAGCACGAGCACGAGGCTCAACGCATAGGCGGCTTCAGGATCTGACTCGAGCAACATGTACACAGCAAGCGGTGTGGTTTGCGTGCGGCCTTCGATGTTCCCCGCAAAGGTGATGGTGGCACCGAATTCTCCGAGAGCGCGCGCCCATGCCACGGCAACTCCTGCGATGAGCGATGGGCGAAGCAGTCGAAGAGTCACAAGTGACAATCGTTGCCACGGACCAGCACCCATCACTGCCGCGGACTCCTCATGTCGCGAGTCGATACTGCGAAGCCCGCCCTCGATTGCCAGCACCAGAAACGGCAATGCCACGAATGTTTCCGCGATCACGACAGCAGTCAGACTGAACGTCACCTGCAGGTCGAACGTTTCGTACAGGAACGATCCGAGTAGTCCGTTCGTGCGCCCGTACACGCCGAGCAACGCGATACCGCCCACCACTGGCGGCATGACCATGGGCAATGTAACCAGTGCCCGTAGCAATGATCGACCACGAAAGTTTGCACGAGCGAGGAGCCATGCAAGAGGAAAGCCCAGAATGAGTGCGCACACAGTTGCTGCAATTGATGCCAATAACGAGAGACGAAGAGCCTCGGTCACCTGCGGACTGCTGAGTTGCTCCCACAACGAGGACCATGCCACACGGCGAGCAATGCCGAAAAGAGGCAACAACAAGAACACCGCGCCGACAGCTCCGACGACCCCGAGCCCGCGGGGGATGCGCGATGTCACAGTCGATGTCGACATATCAGGGCCTCAAGAATCCGAAACGAACGAGAGTGGACTGCCCTGCCGACGACATGACGTAGTCGATGAATGCTTGGGCGACTTTCATGTTCCTCGACCCACGAATAGGTGCCATGGCATAACTTGCGGTGACGTTATGAATGCGCGGAATGACGACCGACGTGACTGACGCTCCAGCTGCCTTCACATCTGAGGAATAGACGACTGCGGCATCAGCGTCGCCATTGACGACGGCACCGATGGTTGCACGCGCATCGACGCCGCGCGAGACGGATGATTCAGGCAGTACAACCGCTGCACGCTGAAGAGCGTTAGATGCGTACAGCCCACATGGCGCGGTCTTTGCGCACAACGCGACCACTCGTGCCCTCATCAAATCCTTGAGAGACAGAATCTTGAGCGGATTGCCAGGCTTCACCGCGATCATCAACGAATTCTTCGCGAAGATGCGTCGTGTGCGGTTCACATGGCCGGTCGTGGCCAACTTGTCGACACTCGCTGTATCAGCGGCAGCGAACACATCACCTGGTGCGCCGGCCTGCACTTGCGACACCAAGGCAGAAGAAGACCCAAAATTGAACGTGACCCGCACTTTCGGGTTCGTCTTGTGGAAATCCCGCGCCAATGCTTTGAACACATCGGTCAATGACGACGCCGCGGACACCGTGATCGACCCCGTCAGGCTCGTCGTACTGGCGTGGCTACTAGAAGCATTCATTGACAGCACCACTGAGACCAATGCAACGCACGCCACACCACGTCGCCACATGCGCAACTGTTTGGTGTCTAGATTAGTCACAATGAGACTATACAGCCCGTCGGTGCTCGACCATCTGGTGCTTGCGCTTCTCGATGAGCAACCTGCGCACGGTTTTGCCATCGCCAAAATGTTGAGCGGTGACGAGAGCCTGGCAGCCGTCATGCATGTTCGTCGACCGCTTGTGTACCGGTCTCTCAATGCGCTGAACGACGGAGGGCTCATTCGTGCATCGAAGACCGAAGCCGGCACCCAAGGTTCCGAACGAACCGTGTACCGCACCACAGCTCGTGGCGCACGCGAAGTGTCGAGCTGGCTAGACAGCGTCGTTTCTCACCCACGAGATGCACGCATTGAGCTGTTGGCAAAGTTTGTGTGTCGAAGTCGACGTGGCCTCTCAAACATCGACTTGGCTCGGCGTCAGCGCACGGTGTTTGAAGACATTGCGCAACACTTTGACGACGATCTTGAGGCCACCACCGGTGCAGCACGATTAGTGGCGATGTGGCGTCATGAGTCAGTGACGTCGATGATCAACTTGCTCGACAGAATCGAACGTGACTAGCGCTTCTGGGTTCCGGCGCTGATGCCGCCATCGACATACATCACCTGACCCGACACGTACGACGAATCTGGGCCTGCAAGAAACGACACCACATTTGCGATGTCGACCGGAGAGCCCACGCGCCGCATCGGCACACCTTGGGCGCGCTCGTTCACTCGGTTGCCCTCGTAGTTCGCTGCAGTGCCGTCACTCACGATGAGGCCAGGGCCGATGGCATTGACACGGATGTTGTCTGGTCCGAGTTCTAATGAGAACGTTTTCGTCAAAGACTCGACTGCAGTTTTCGTTGCGGGATACACACCGATGCCGGGCGACTGTGTCCACGCCGCAGCTGACGACACATTGATGATGGAGCCCCCTCCGGCGCGTCGCAAATGGGGCACAAATGCCTGCGTGCACCACATGGTGCCGAGAACATTCACATGAATGACCCGTTCAGCCTGTTCTTCGGTCGTCCCAAGAAGCGACTCGAATGACCACACTCCCGCGTTGTTGACGAGCACGTCACATGAATCCACTTTCGCAGCAAGATCGTGCACCGCACTGCGATCGGTGATGTCGCACACGTGCGGCTCTCCCCCCACCATCTGAGCAGTCTCGGCTGCAGCGTCGGCATTGACATCAACACAGACAACATGAAATCCGTCTGCGGCCAACCGCACTGCCATCGCCCGGCCGAGCCCTTGACCTGCACCAGTGATGACAGCAGTCTTCTTTGTCATGCATCCACCTCGGTGTTCACGGGCAACCAACTCCGTTCATCGCCGCACAAGCAGGACACATTCGTACCGTGCCCTCTCGGGATTGATATTCCTTGTAGACGGGAGAGCCGCATGACACACACCCAGCATCTGTCACTGTGTCGAAACTCTCAGTGCTCGAGGTCTCTGCGGTCATGTAAGTGACAGTAGTGCGCCATAGGTTGTGGCTATGGCGACATACAAGACCACGGTGCGATCCACGATGTCGGCGCACGAAGCATTCGCTTTCATGGCCGATCTGCGCAACTTTGCCGTATGGGACCCAGGCGTTGTCAAGGTCACCCAAGTGCAAGGTGACGGACCCGGGCCTGACACGGTCTTCGACGTGGTGGTCAAGACCGGAGGTCGAGTGGCGACACTGCGCTACCGGACAACGAACTTCGACGCTCCACACACAGTCACCGTGCGGGGAAAGAATGCACTGCTCACGTCGGTCGACACAGTCACAGTTGTCGCGAACGAGCACGGGTGTGATGTCACGTACATCGCAGCGTTGACGTTCAATGGTTTGCTGAGACCTGCCGACTGGTTCTTGCGAGGAGCATTCCAGAAGATCGGCGACCGGGCAGCCGAGGGGCTGCGCCGGTCGCTGACTACTTCGGTGAGTTGACGTACTTGGTCAGGATCAGCTGACCTTCACCAACAACTTCTTCGTGAATTTCTTGCCAGTCACAGAGATGGTGAGTGTGCACTTACCACTACCTATGGCCTTCACTGTCTTATTTGCCGACACGGTGCAGACACGCTTCGAGCCGGCCGACACTACGACTGCAACCGTTGCATTCGAC
>DAIOTI010000074.1:0-7096 GCA_036752105.1 Ilumatobacteraceae bacterium
CGCGTTCATCACGAAATCGCACGACACAGGTGGCGCTTTCCGCAGCGTCTAGAAAAATCTTCGTTGACTCGCCCGGCAGAAACGTGACAGCTACGGATGCAAGGCAGAAGGTGATGGGTGCAAGACCCTTGGTTCCGGGGCCAGATAGTGCGAGCCGAACCGTGTCGTCGGACAACGACGTATGGACATCCAAGAAATCGATGAGTTCAAATCGCTGCGAGACGTCTTCAACGCCCATGGTCATTTCTTAGCACGGGGCTTCTGGGCGAGAAGTGCCGCGGATGTCGCAGCCGCGGCACCGCACAGGCCTGAGGCGATGAAGATTCGGTCAAAGTGTCCCACTGAGGTTTGCCCGACCGTGTCGCCAAGAAGCACTGCAGCGATAGCGACACCCAGCGCAGTGCTCATTCGTTGAATGGTCTGGTTCAAGCCGCTGGCAGCTGCATATTGGTTCGCAGAGACTTCGGCGACGACGCCGGCATAGAGGCACGGCCATGCAACTCCCGATCCGATTCCGGTCAGCAAGATGGACGGCAACCACACACCGAGAATGTTCGGCTCGTCGCCTGCAGCAAAAAACATGATGAGTGCACCTGCGGTGAACAACGCACCGCCAGGAATGAGAAGAGTCTGCGTTCCGTGCGTGCGCAGGAATCGAGCGGTGACAGGCGCCATGATGGCACCACACAGAGCAAGTGGTGTGAGCAGAATGCCAGCATCGCGAGCGCTGTAGTTCCACACATCGGTGAGAAACAGCACGTATCCGAAAAAGACGATGAAGAATCCGGTTCCGAACACGAGTGTTCCGACATTTGATGAACGGAATGTCGCGAACTTGAAGAGCGAGAGGTCGAGAATCGGGAACTCTCGATTGCGGCTGCGCTGTACCAAGTAGACGATGAACACTCCGCCGAGAATGATTCCGAGAATCACGCGCGGGTCACTCCAGCCCCACGGACGACTTTGCACGAGGCCACCGATGATCAGACTCATCGACACCATGATCAGTGCAGCACCAGGAATGTCCGGGCGAGCATCGGTCATCGCGCGCCTGTCTTCCTTCACGAACTTCAAGATGAGCAACATGCCGATGCTGCCGCTTGGTGCCATTGCGAGAAATGCCCAGCGCCAACCACCGGCATCGACCAAGAACCCACCGAGGGAAGGGCCGAGCGCCGCGGCAATCTGTCCCGCGGCGGTGTAACCAGTTACCGCAGTCGCCCGATGTGAGTCGGGAAATGCCGCCACGAGCAAGGCGATGCCGGCAGGAGTGGAGAGGGCAGAACCGAATGCTTGAAATACTCTCGCGACAAGCAACAGTGGAATATTCGGCGCAAGTCCGCATGCGAGTGCAGACACAGCGAAGAGTCCGGCACCGACAAGCAACATGCGTCGTGGTCCGTACTTGGTGACGATCACGCCACTGACGATGAGCGATGCACCAGCCATGATCGTGTACAGGTTGATCACCCACGAAAGCGTCGATGTACTGATGGTGGGGAAGTCGTCACGGATACTGGGGAAGGCGACGTTCGTTATCGAGAGCGCCAATCCGGACTGGGACATGCAGAGCGCACTCGCAAAGAGCACCACCCACGCCTCACGAGGGACCCCTTTCGACGACTTTGGCACGTCGACGACACTATGTTGAGTAGGTGCTTCGTACTGACCATTCGACATTGCATCGTCGAGCGCAGTTCCTGAACATCGATGATGCCCGCGAACGCGCGAGGCGGCACTTGCCGCGCATGGTGTTCGACTACGTGGACGGTGGGTCGGGAGCCGAGATCACCATGAATGCCAACCGCACCGCATTCGACGAGGTCACTTTCCGACCACGCATGGGCGAGCCACCAGCGTCCATCTCCCTGAGCACCACCGTCCTCGGGCAGGAGTTGCAGAGTCCGTTGCTGTTTGCACCTTGCGGTCTGATGGGAACCATGCATCCCGATGCTGAGTCCGGAACAGTGCGCGTCGCTGCGGCAAAGGGGACCATTGCTGCAATCAGCTCGTACTCGAGCAAGTCGCTCGAACACATCGCGGCGGCGTCATCGGCGACGAAGTGGTTCCAGCTCTACTTCCTCGGTGGTCGTGCCGGAGCGATGAGTCTGGTCGAGCGCGCTGAGGCGTGCGGCTATGGCGCCATCGTGCTCACACTCGACACGAATGTTCCGGCAAGTCGAGAGCGCGACACCCGAAACCGTGTGATCTTTCCGCTTGCGTTGAACCTCACGAGCGTCAAGCGCTTCGGGCCGATGTCACTTGCTCGACCACGCTGGTTGTGGCGTTTTGTGCGCGCCGGAATGCCGTTTCATGTGGCGAACGTGGTTGAAGCACCAACTTTCACCGATGTCGACACACACGCATCAATTTTCAACAGTCCACCTGGGTGGAACGATGTCGAATGGATTCGGCAACGCTTCAGCGGCAAGGTGGTGGTCAAGGGAATACTCACCGCGCAAGATGCACGCCGGGCAGTGGAAGTGGGAGCCGATGCGATCATCGTTTCGAATCATGGTGGTCGACAACTAGACGGAGCTCCCGCGACATTGCGAGCCCTTCCGGAAGTAGTTGAAGCTGTCGCTGGACAAGTCGAGGTGTACATGGACGGTGGCATCCGCCGTGGCTCGGACATAGCGAAAGCAATGGCACTCGGAGCTCGGGCCGTCTTCATCGGACGTCCGTACCTTTATGGTCTCGCTCTTGCAGGTGAAGCCGGTGTCGCAGCGATTCACGACGTGTTGACGGCACAATTGACCGAGACCATGCACTTGCTCGGTTGCGACGATGTGCGCAAGCTTGATTCGTCGTGGTTGTGGTGAACGGTATGGATGCTGACTTGGACGATGTCGAGTACTCAGAGCGGTCGTTTCTCGACGGCCCTCGTACGCGTCTGAGGGAATTTGGAACAGTCACACGAGTGACGCGCGAATTGATCAACGGGTTTCGAAGGTTGCACTTCGTGGGGCCTTGCGTCACGGTGTTCGGCTCTGCCCGCATCGCCGAAGGAACTTCTGATTACGAACTTGCACGTCGTATCGGCACCGAGATGAGTCGTCTTGGATTCACGGTGATGACGGGCGGAGGCCCAGGCATCATGCAAGCCGCGAACCGTGGAGCAAAGGACGCCGGTGGTTTCAGTGTCGGGTGCACCATCAACTTGCCCCGTGAGAAACATGCCAATCCTTACCTCGATGTGTCCGTCGACTTCAGGTATTTCTTCGTGCGAAAAGTGATGCTCGTGAAATATTCATATGCGTTCATCGTGATGCCTGGTGGTTTCGGCACGCTCGACGAACTGTTCGAGGCGTTGACCCTCATTCAAACGGCGAAGATCCACGACTTCCCGATGGTGGTGATGGGAACTGAATATTGGTCAGCTCTCGTGGCGCAACTTGATGACATGGTCACTCACGGAACCATCAATCGTGAAGACCTCGACTTGCTACTGGTGACGGACAGCGTCGATGAAGCTGTCGCGCACGTGAAACGCTGTGCCGTCGAACGCTTCAAACTGCACCGTCGACTCACACCTATACGCGCACTCGGAGAACACGCGCGACCCTGACCGGTGGGTCTATTTGTGGACCGACACGTACACGGCAGTCGCCTCTGCGACCACGATGTCGTCGTGGCGAACTTCGCCACTTGCAAAACTCTTGCGTCCGTCGACGCCGGTGCCGCGTGCAGTGACCGTGAGGGGAACCCCGAGGGGCGTGCCAGCACGGAATCGGATGTTGAGTGCGACGGTCAGTCCACTGGCACCCGCAGCCGTTGACGCGACACCGAGCACTTCATCGAGCATGGTCGCGACTATTCCGCCGTGTGCTTTGTCGGGAGGCCCTGACATCGAGGCATCGAGAACCGCGTGTGCCGTGACTTCAACGGGCTCGTATGTATCACCAGGAACCGGCACGGGGTCAAACGACAGAATCGGTGCGCGAGGGTTGAGTGGGCCTGAGCCGGCTTGGGTGACGTTCTCAATACGGCCGTTCACATGGCGCACGACGGTGATGTACGGGTGGCGAACCTTGGCGCGTAGTCGGTCATTCACCGATTTGATGTCGGCTGCGACGACAGATTTCGTGTGATCGTCGACGTCTGTTCGCATGACGGCATCAAGAAGCTCGCGAACGGCACTAATGAGCTCATGAGATTCTGCAGAGATGGAATCTGGAGTGGGAATACCATCGCCCATGGACATTGCAAGTTCCATTGCAGAACGTGGTGCAGGTGCTGAGTTCATCGGGAAGGCAAAGTATCACTTGCACCAGATGTCGTGTGGTGCTTCGTGAGCACATGTCGCGTTGGCTACTGTTCAGCAATGAGTTCAAAGCCTGATGTTTCAATTCCCGCTGGTGAGCCACCGGCTGATCTTCTGATTGAGGACATAGTCGTTGGAACAGGTGACGAGGCTGTGAAAGGTCGCAACGTCGACGTGCATTATGTGGGCGTTGCGTGGAGCACCCAGCGCCAGTTCGATGCATCGTGGGACCGCAACGACACGTTTGAATTTCGTCTTGGTGCCGGACAGGTCATCTCGGGATGGGATGAAGGTGTCGCCGGCATGAAGGTGGGGGGTCGTCGTCGCCTCACCATTCCGCCCCATATGGGTTACGGAAGTCACGGCGCTGGTGGCGTCATAAAAGGCGGGGAGACACTTGTGTTCGTGGTCGACCTGCTGAACGTTTTCTGACCCTGTTACAATGACACCACGATTCAATGCAATTGCATTGAATTTCACAAAGAAAGCATGAGCGGGGTGTTCCTCGCGTAGCAGTGGTGAATCATGAATATCCTCGTAGTAGGAGCAGGCGGTGTGGGAGCCTCAATGGCATCCATCGCAGAGACCCGGTCGTTCTTCGACTCGTTCGTCCTAGCTGACATCAGCAAGGAGAGCGCGGAACAGGCCATATCAGTCCTGGATGACCCAGGAAAGTTTTCTGCCGCGAAGGTCGATGCGCGAAGTGAATCTGAACTGGTGCAACTCATCCAGTCGGTGAAAGCCGATGTGGTGGTCAACGCGTGCGACCCACGGCTGAATGAAGTCATCTTCAATGCTTGCTTCACAGCTGGTGCCAACTACGTGGACATGGCGATGAACCTGAGTGAGCCTCATCCCACGAACCCGTACGAAGAAGTGGGTAAACCACTCGGTGCTGATCAAATTTCTCGCGACGATGCGTGGCGCGAGAGGGGACTCTTGGCCCTCATCGGTATGGGTGTCGAACCAGGCTTGAGCGATGTGTTCGCGCGCTATGCGGCTGACCACTTGTTCGACACCATCGACGAAATTGGTGTGCGTGACGGTTCGAACTTGTCAATCGATGGTCTCGATTTTGCGCCGACATTTTCCATCTGGACGACCATCGAAGAGTGTCTGAACCCACCAATCGTGTGGGACAAACATCGTGGGTTGTACACCACTGATTGTTTCAGCGAGCCGGAAGTGTTTCACTTTCCGGCGGGGATCGGACCGGTCGAGTGCGTCAACGTGGAACACGAAGAAGTCGTGCTCATTCCACGTGAGATCGACTGTCAACGAGTCACGTTCAAGTACGGACTCGGTGCAGAATTCATCGATTGGTTGAAGACCTTCGCGTATCTCGGCCTCGACAGCAAAGAGCGCATCAAAGTGGGCGATGTTCATGTGGCCCCACGAGACGTTCTCGCCTCGGTGTTACCGAACCCCTCGAAGCTCGGTCACCTCATGCATGGCAAGACATGTGCAGGAACCTGGGTGAAAGGCACGTACGACGGCGAGCACCGTGAGGTGTACCTGTATCACGTGGCAGACAACGAGACCACGATGCGAGAGTGGGGATCACAAGCTGTGCTGTGGCAGACAGCGATCTGCCCAGTCGTCGCCATCGAGTTGTTGTCGAACGGCAGTTGGAAAGGAACCGGTGTTCGCGGCCCAGAGGCATTCGATGCCGTGCCGTTCCTCAACTTGCTCGGCGACTACAGCACGCACCATGGAATGGTCGAGATGGGACCTGGCCTGTGGCCACGCCCGAAGGCGACTGGTCAACCAGGTTGGGACCGTCCTGTGCGCCGTGCCGTCGTGCCTGCCTGACACACGAAGGTTCAGAAGTTCGTCAGCGAAGCACGACGCCTTGAGGCAACATCTTGCGTCGCCTCCACCATCTGCGAACCGGTTCTGTGGCGTATTTGCTCGTCGCACCGACGAACAAGGTCGAGATGAGCACCCGCGGAAGTAGATCAAGATTGCCGATGTACGGCGCAACGATCACAGTGAAGCCGAGTGCGACGGGGTATACCCATGCAGTGTCGGCGAGGAACTTACGTGTTCGCGACTTGTGAGGCTGAACCTCTGACTGGGCGTTGAAGAACTGGTCAGTTCCCGGAGTCACAGTGATGCGTTCACTCTTGATGATGTCGTCGACGAGCCCGAGTAGTTCCTCACGCTGAGGTGAACGCTCCCACCGACGCAGATGCATGACATCGACGAAGCGGAAGACCATGTGGTATTCGTCGCTGTCGGTACCGGGCCGAAGAGTCATGGCGCCGAGGCAACCATCAGCAGATTGCACCGCTGTCAACATCTCGTCGCTCCATGCGAGAAAGCGAGCGTCGTGGCCTGGCTCGACGGTGCGGGCGATTGTCACCGTGACCGAACCCTGTGCGATGCGGGGCAACCTGCCCGTGTCGAAGTTGCCCGTCAACTCTGGCATGACTCCACCGTAGTAGTACGCACGGTCCGACATTCGGTGATAGGACAAAGGAATGACAGAACGCAATTTCTACAACGCTGGGGCAGTATTGGCCGGGGTGAAGCAGCTTGATGTGCCGGCGATGGAAGTGGTCTATCAACTCGAGGTGTCTGGGGAGGCGTTCTACGAAAAGGTGGCAGCCATCGTGGACAACGAGCAAGCAGCCGAGCTGCTGCGTCGCAACGGCCGTGAGGAACGCGCACATGCGCGCCGAATTGCGAAGGCCATCAGCATCAAATTGGGGCAGGAGTGGCATCCGAGTCCCGAGGTCGAGAGCATTCTGCCAATTCCGATGCCGCCGACGCTCGACGTCGAGGCGTTCAAGGCAATGATCCAAGGCGAAGTCAGCGGTGATGCCGGAT
>DAIOTI010000075.1:0-7096 GCA_036752105.1 Ilumatobacteraceae bacterium
CCATCACTCCACCATTCCGATGATCGGTGGAACGCGGAAACGGCCGTCTTCGGCTGCCGGTGCCGCGGCCAACACCTCGTCTCGATCGAGACATGGCTGCTCTTCGTCGGCTCGCAACACATTCACCAACGGGTATGGCTGAGTCATCGGCTGAACCGCAGACAGATCAAGCGCATCGACGTCGCGGAAATGATCCATCACCTTTGCCAACTGCTCGGTGAAGTGTGCGATGTCAGAGTCGGCGATGTCGAGTCGGGCCAGACGCGCGACTTTGGCCACGTCTTCAGCCGAAATGGGGGATGTCACGCCTTAGATGTTACGAGCCTTCAAGCACGACCAGCACTGTCGATTCGACAGGCAATGTCGGAAACTTGACACCGATGGCGGCCCAAGACTCGCCTGACCGTGACAGAGAACGCAACCAATCGCGTTCGTCGTCGATGGTCGGATCATCGCTGGCCAGAACGATGCGTCTTGCCACATAGTCGAGACTCGCATCGAGCCCCTGCAAACGAACGGTGGTGTCAGCCGAGTAATCATCGAGCTGTGCGAACGAAAGAACCGCTGTCCGCTTGTCGTGACTCACCACACCGTGCGCGAGGCGTGCTTCACCGGTGTCACGCATCGTATCGGTGAGAAGAACGTCACCATGATGAAGCACATGACGAAGTGCCTTGTGCGTTGCCACGACGTGGGCGACATCTGTTCGTTCAGCAGCGCTTGAATCGACGATGTTCCACTCCACTCCCAGATGAGCAAAGAACGCTGTCGCACATCGCATGCTGAGAGTGGACTCACGTTTGGTGGTGTGAGCGACCGGAGCTCCGATGTGGCAGCCGAGTACTTCGGGCGGGAAGAACAATGATGCGTGATGTTGAATGACCTGGCGTCTGACCGGATCATTGGTGTCGCTCGTCCAGAATCGTTCGACTCGACGCAACACTTCGAAATCCATCCGCCCACCGCCGGAGGAACACGACTCGATCTCGACATTGGGGTGCAGTCGGCGCACGTCGTCTAGCAGCGCATACAACGCCATCGTCTGTCGGTGCGTCGCAGCCGTACCCGACTCATCTGCAGCTGCGATATGCGGTCTGTTCATGTCCCACTTCACATAGGCGATCGGCAATTCACTCAACAACGAGTCGAGCCGTGAGAGCACATACGAGTACGTGTCGGCACGCGTGAGGTCAAGCACCAATTGATGGCGACCAAGAACATGGTCATAACCCGTGCGCTCGAGCACCCATTCGGGGTGTTCGCGGTACACGTCGCTGTCGGGGTTCACCATCTCTGGTTCGAACCACAATCCGAATTGCATGCCTTTGTTCGTCACCGCCTCTGCAATGGGGCCGAGACCGTCCGGGTACACATTCGTGTCCACGTACCAATCACCAAGACCTGCCAAGTCGTTGCGACGACCTTTGAACCACCCGTCATCCAGCACGAAGCGTTCGACACCCACCGATGCCGCGACGTCGGCGAGTTCGAGCACTTTGGACGGTGACTGATCGAAATACATCGCCTCCCACGTGTTCAATGTGACAGGACGCGGAGACAGATTGCCGACGACGACGCGTGCGTTGGCTTGAAAGGTGCGTGCGACTTGCTGCAAACCAGCCGATGAATAGACAGCCAGCACAGTCGGCGTCGAATACACGTCGCCCGGCTCAAGACACACCTCGCCAGGGTTCAGCACCTCGCCCACTTGCAGGTACCGGCGGTTGTACACCTGTCGTTCAGCACGGATGACGTGGTTACCACTCCATGCGAGGTGAGCCGCCCAACACTGTCCATCGTGGGCGCCCATGTTCGATTCATGCGCCAGCACAAATGGCGGTTGTTCATGGCTCGTTCGACCCGTCCTGTTCTCGGCAACCCATGCACCGATCGGCCATTCGAATGATTGGGTCTGGAATTCGCTGCACCATCTTCCGTGGAATGTCGTGAGTCGAGCGGCCGCCGACGGCAACGGCAATGTCACCGACAATTCGTCCAACAGATATTTCATGTGCGAGTCGTTGTGCAGTCGAACTGTGACACTGAACAACCCGATTGCAGAAAGGTCGACTTCGGTGACCAGACGCAATTGAGCATGTTCGTCGGTCGCCGTCACCGTCGCACTGCTCGACCCATCGGTACTCATGAGACGCTCGACATGAGTGACCTGGAACCGAGGCGCCCAATCGCTGCCGCCGCGATGGCGCCCGAGCAGACCTGGGTGACCCAACCAGCCGTCACCATGCATCGGCACGATGGCGGCAAGTGCAGGCCGGTCGACGACGCCGGCCCGAGGTCGCTGCGACACGTCGTCCACGAGACGTCGTGCTTCGGCATCGTCGACGTGCCCACCCCAATGCACGATGAACGGGACTCCCCACCGCACGTCGAGCACAACAGATGTCGATGGTGTGGCGAGGTGCAGCATCTGGTCCACCGAGGTGACCGTAGTCCGACAGTGAGAGACTGACCGACGTGCAATACGACCTTCGCACCGACCCGACACATGGGACAAAGGTGCACATTGTTGGTTCACGACAGAACCGTCCGGTTCTTGCGAACAATGTCGACGCACAGTCCTGCCCATTCTGCGTCGGTGGCCTCGAAGCCCCCGGCCACTACGACGTACATTTGTTTCCGAATCGATGGCCAGCCATGCCAGACGAACGCTGCGACGTGCTGTTGTACTCCCCAGACCACACTGCGTCGTGGTCCTCCATGGCAGTCGACCACATCGAGAAAATCGTCGCGTTGTGGGCGGAGCGCACCGCCGAGCAATCAGTGCGTGACGACGTGGCGTGTGTGTTCATATTCGAAAATCGAGGTGCCGAACTCGGCGCCACGATCGAGCACCCGCACGGACAGATCTATGCGTTCGACCACATGCCCATTCGAAGTGGCGAACGCTTGTCGTGGAAGCCCCCGTCGCAGTCAGACCTCGTCGTCACTGGCAATGACCACTGGTCATGTGCAGTGCCACCTGCGAGTGCGTATCCAGTGGCACTCGAAATGTGGCCGACATCGCGAGTTTCTGACCTGATGTCAATGTCTGTCGACCAACGACAGGGTCTTGCGACCCTCTTGAACGACGTCATGTCACGGCTCGATCAGCTTTTCTCGTCGCCGTTGCCTTACATGCTGTGGATCAACCAACGTGACTTCAGCTCGACCGTCGAACCGAGCCATTGGCTGCACATAGAGATTGTGTCTCCATGGAGGGGCAAGAACCTCATGCGTCACATCGCCGCCGCCGAAGTCGGCACTGGCGAATACTTCAATCCGATGAAGCCTGAATCTCTTGCTGCGCAACTCGCCGGTCGCGCGGAATGAGAAGCAGTGCCGCGATAAGCGCACACACGATCGACACCCACTGATTCAATCGCAGTCCACCCGCCGAGTGAGCCGGGTCGATGCGCAGTCCTTCGATGAAAAATCGAAGAACGCAGTATCCGATGACGTATAAATAGAACAAACGTGGCACGCGTGGATTCCGTCGCTTGTCGATTTGGAGCAGCAAGACACACAACAAGAGACAAGCGAGTGACTCGTACAAGAATGTCGGGTGAAACGTGGTGCCAGGCGAATAGCCAGCTTTCTCGGCAGTGCGAGCGGACACTTCGAGTGCCCACGGAAGATCCGTCGGTCGACCGAAGAGCTCTTGGTTGAACCAGTTGCCCCAGCGCCCGATTGCTTGGGCGAGTGGTAATGCCGGTGTCACGCACACGAGTGCCGTCGGAACGTGCAACTTCATCACCTTCGCGCGCCACAAACCCACGACCACGCCTAGTGCGATGCCGCCCCACACCCCGAGGCCGCCTTCCCAGACTTTGACAATCGAACCGAGATCATCGCTGAAACGCTCCCAATCAGTGACCACGTGATACAGCCGTCCACCGATGACACCGGCAGGAACTGCCCACATGGCAATCGATGTCATCGTGTCGCGATCCCCGATTCCTCGTGCCGCGAAACGTCGACCAGCGAGTGAGATTCCTGCGAGTACTCCGAGAGCGATCATCAACCCGTACGCGTTCAATGCCAGCGGCCCGACATGCAGGGTTCCGGAACCAGGGCTCGGGACAGACGTGACGATTACGTTCATGAATGTCTCATCATCTCGCGATGACCGTCTGTCTAGCGGTCACGACGTGACACGCCGCGCAAATGCCACGGACTTGTCGAAGATTTCCTGTTTGTCGAAATCTTGAGTAGCGACATGGAAACTGCGCTCGAGCATCACTTGCTCTTTGGGGCCTTTGTATATCGAGAACAAGTCGGCGCTTTGCTGTGGTGGCACGACATGGTCTTGTGTCGACGTGAACAGCAACAGTGGCACTTCGTTTGCTGAGTAGGTCTTGGCCAGAGGACTCAATCCATCACGCTGGAATGACATCAACGGCCGCAGTGGCGTACCGGGGTACGCAAGCTCGGAGACCTCGGGGTCGGCGATATCGCTACCGATGCCGTCCATCACCTCGGTTCCCGCATCGATCATTCCTTGGATGGCACCGACCATCGTGTCGTCGAATGGAAATGCAGCAGGGTTCACACACACGATGCCGCGCACTTCTGGGTGCTGGCTCGCGGTCCACAATGTCAGTGACCCACCCATCGACAAGCCAGCGACAACGATGCGCGAAGCACGCGCAGCGAGCGCCTGATACGCCCGTTCGACATCGGACGTCCAATCGGCCCAGGTCGTGGGAAGCATGTCTTCGACCGCAGTTCCGTGACCAGCCAACAAGGGCATCTCGACATGGAAGCCAGCGTCAGCGAACGCTGCTGCAAGACCCCGCATACTTCCGGGATTGCCGGTGAAACCATGCAACACGAGAACACCGGCATCACCTGACCCAACATGAGACATCGGTTCGGCGCCAGGAATAACGGGAGCGGTCATAGGTAAACATTAGGTCGCAATCTGGCTGATGTCTCCATCGTTGACATCACGTTGCCGCACTGGTGGACTAGTCCCCCATGGCACGTTCGCGATCTTCACAAAGCTCGCGTCATGCCGACGGGTCGGCTGTCACGGCGCTCGCACCGGTCCTTGCATTACTCCCTGCATGGGGCGTCACCATCGCGCTTCTTTGGTGGGTCACGTCTCCCTTCCATGATCTTTCCTACATTGTGTTTGCTTTCATCGCTCTGGTGCTGGGTGCTGCTTTGTTCGTGCGACCTGTTCAACAGTTCGTGTTGGTTCGACTTCTTGGCGCCCGTACGCCGAGCCGTGATGAACGAGACCGACTGCAGCGCGCATGGCTCGTCGTTGCTCAGGCAAGTCACGTTCCCACCAGTCGTTTCATTCTCGCCATTGCAGACGGTGACGAAGTGAACGCGTTTGCTTGTGGAGGGCACCTCATGGTGGTGTCGTCTTACGCCGTGAACGAACTCGACCACGATGAACTATGTGGCGTGTTGGCGCACGAATTGAGTCACCATCTCGGATTGCACACTGTCGCACTCACCATCAGTCAATGGCTGAGTCTTCCAGTGGTGATGTTCGCACAACTCGGATTCATGCTTCAGAACGTCGCCGACGTCACGGCGAACTCATTGCGGGTCAAATCTCTCGACGTTCTTGGCCGAACAGTCGCCGGAGCACTGACGATCGTTAGTTGGATTTTCATCGCAGACTTGTCGCTCGCGCGTTATCTCAGCAATGCCGCAGGAAAGGGAGCCGAATTCCGCGCCGACCGTAATGCGGTCGAATTGGGATTCGGCAAACACCTGTCGCGCGCACTTCGACGCGTCATCGATGAAGGTCGTGATGAGCGGCCTCGAAATTGGCGTGACCGCATGGTGACCTCCCACCCGCCTGCCCGCACAAGGGTCGCTCGGATCGACGCGTACCAAAGGCAACTGCACTCGCGCCGATAGCGTCATTCACCATGACGACGAGGGCATCGGCAATAAAGGCTCGAGGGCTCGTGCGGCGTTTCGGCGACAAGGAAGCGGTGGCTGGAATCGACATCACAGTCGCCAGCGGAGAGATCTTCGGGTTTCTCGGCCCGAACGGCGCCGGAAAATCGACGACCGTGCGAATGCTCACCACTCTCCTCGCGCCGAGCGATGGAACCGCCTCGGTTGCCGGTTTCAACATCGACACTGAAGCCGATGATGTGCGACTGCGTATCGGTGTGGCGCTTCAGGAAGCCGCCCTCGATCCGAAACAGACGGGTCGAGAGCTGCTCGACATGCAGGGTCGCTTGTACGGCCTTCCAAAAGATGTACGCCTACGTCGAGTCGACGAACTTCTTCAACTGGTCAATATCGGTGGGTCGATCGACGAACGAATTGCGACATATTCAGGTGGTATGAAGCGTCGCCTCGACCTCGCTGCGGCATTGGTCCATCAACCAGAGGTGTTGTTCCTCGACGAGCCCACAACGGGTCTCGACCCCACCAGCAGAGCTGCGGTGTGGGATGAAGTGCGATACCTCAACAAGCAATTGGGCATCACCATCTTTCTCACCACCCAATACTTGGAAGAAGCCGACGAACTCGCCGATCGCGTCGGCATCATCGCCCGTGGGAAGATCGTCGCCGAAGGAACTCCAGATGAGCTCAAGCGGTCAATCGGTGCCGACGTCATCATCGCCAAAGTCGGAAGTGGAGATGGTCCACGCGCCGCGCAAGTGCTCGCCGCGCTCTCCGATCTTGATTCGGTCGAAGTGTCCGGAGATCAACTCGTCATTGCCACCGCACACGGAGCGTCGGCAATCAGCCCCGTTGCCGTCACTTTGGCAAACAACTCCATCAAAGTCAGCGAACTCACTTTGCGCACACCGACCCTCGACGATGTGTTCCTGCACACCACCGGCTCGCGCATGGACGCGAACGAAGAAGAGGCGGTCACGGTATGAGCACATCGACTGACCGCATCATTCCTCGCCACGCCGGTTTTTTGAGCGATCTCACGTCCGTTGCATTGCGAGCACTTCGACTTGCATCACGCGACCTTGAGGCGATCATCCCAGGAATGGCTGTGCCACTCTTTTTCCTCATCGTCAACATCGGCAGCTTGCAGAGCTTCGTCGAAGGGAACCTGCCGCCAGGCTTCGGCTTCAAAGGTTTCCAGCTCCCAGTGTCTGTC
>DAIOTI010000076.1:0-6957 GCA_036752105.1 Ilumatobacteraceae bacterium
CGCGCCCCTGCGTAATTGCAGCGTCGAAGTGTGGCTTGATCGCATCGAGGCAGGCTTCTGCGCCAAGACATCCGTCGTCCATGATCTGACCAGGCCCCCACACCATTCCAGGCTTGATCACGTTGCGTTTGCGAATTTCCCATCCGTCTATTCCGATTTTTTCGGCAAGACGGTCGAGACAACCTTCCATTGCGAACTGTGCTTGGTTCGCACCGAACCCACGAAACGCTCCGCAGACGGGGTTGTTTGTTCGTGCAGCGATTGCTTGTACGTCGACAGTCGGTGTGTGATACGGACCAGTGGCGTGACCCGCAGCGCGCTCGAGCACTTTCATTCCGACGCTCGCATACGCACCAGAGTCACCGACCATGCGCGCTCTCACTGCTGTGAGTTTTCCGTCAGCGTCGCAACCGACGGTGTACTGCATGTGAATAGGGTGTCGCTTGGCGTGAATCAGAAGACTCTCTTCGCGTGACAAAGTGCACTTGACCGGACGCTGAAGCTTCCATGCAGCGAGGGCGGTCTGGGCTTGGTTCGACATGTCTTCTTTGCCACCAAAAGCTCCACCGTTTGACACCAATTCGACTGTGACTTTCGACGTGTCGACGGCCAGCACTGCACAGATCTGGTCTCGGTCATCCCAAACGCCTTGACCACCGCTGTACACATGCATCGTGCCCTTGGCGGTGTCGGGAACCGCGAGTGTCGATTCCGGCTCGAGGAAGGCGTGCTCGATGCGTTGAGTTTGAAAAGTTTCTGAGATGACGTGCGCACTTGAAGCCAATGCTGCCTCGATGTCGCCACGCATGTAGTCACTGCGAGACAACACGTTGTCCTTGGTGCCCCAGACGGCAATTTCGTCGTCCTCGATCGCGGCGTGTGCATCGACGATGGTGCGGAGGGGGGAGTACGTGACACGAACTTTCTTTGCCGCAGCTCGAGCAATCATGCGATTGTCCGCAACGACGATGGCAAGTACGTCGCCGGCAAATGACGTGCGACCACCGACCGGAATGAACACCGGCCAGTCTTTGTGGATGAGACCGACCCGAAGGTCACCGGGCACATCGGCGGCCGTGTAGACGGCATGAACACCTTCGGTTGCTTCGGCTTCGCTCGTGTCGATCGAGAGAATCTCTGCGCGAGCATGCTCGGTGAGATGAAGTGCAGCATGCAACATGCCGTCGACGCGAATGTCGTCGACATAGCCGCGATCACCGAGGGCCAACTCTGGTGCTTCGTATTTGGTGCCTCGCGACCCGACTCCACCAGGAAGTGTGGGCGACACTGGCACACCTTTGGCCACCGCATCGATCGCATCAAGCACTTTGACGTAGCCGGTGCAGCGACAGAGATGCGCGCCCAGATGGCGTGCCATGTCCTCGCGCTTCAAGTCGGCGCCCTTCTTGTCGACCTGAGACTTGGCGCGCATGACTATTCCGGGAATACAGAAACCACACTGCAATCCGCCGCATGCCGCAAAGGCATTTGCGTAGGTTGCCCGTTCGTCGTCGGGGAGGCCTTCAAGTGTGGTGATGGTCTTGCCACGTGCCTTCTCGATTGGATACTGACATGACACTTGCGCCTTGCCGTCGATCATGACCGTGCAACAACCACACTGGCCAGAAGGCGAGCAGCCGTCCTTGGGCGAGGTGACATTCAGTTCCTCGCGCAATGCCGACAACAGGTGGGGGTGCGTGCCCGACACCGTCACCGGGGTGCCGTTGACGACAAGTTCGACCGACTGGTCGGCGGCGTGGTTGGCGTCAATGGTCATGTGTGAACTTTATACGATTTGTAAAGCGGAAACCTTTGGAAATCAAGGGGTTTGGAGGCCCCGATGGCGGAGGTAGAGATAATCTGCGCGACGTGGGGGCGACATTCAAGCGTCGTGTGGTGACAGTTCCGGCAGTTGCTCTCGGCGCCATTGCCCTGACGATCTTGAGCCCGCTGTGGGTGCCAGTGTCGCTCGCAATCGACATCGTGCGTCGGCGTCACCGAATGCCTGTCGTTCGACTTCTGGGCTTCGCGGTGTGCTGGGCTTGGCTCGAGACCGCCGGAGTGGCGGTCGCTGGGGGGCTGTGGCTCATCGGACGGTCATCTTCGACGAAAGCGCACTACGCGTTGCAGCGTTGGTGGGCATCTCGATTGATCGGCTCTCTTCGAGCAACGTGTGGTGTGCGCATAGACATCAGTGGGCTAGACGCGATACCACCTGGTCCAGTTGTCGCGCTCTGTCGACATGCCAGCCTCGCTGATTCCTTGGTGAGTGCCTGGCTCTTTGGCTCGCAAGCTGGTCTTCGACCGCGGTACGTGTTGAAGAAAGAACTCTCTTATGACCCGTGTCTCGACATTGTCGGTCGACGTATACCGAACTATTTCATCGACAGATCGTCGGCTGACACCAATATGGAATTGAACGGCATCAAAGCAATGGCACGAGGGATGGGCGCCAATGACGTCGCGGTCATCTTCCCTGAAGGAACTCGTTCCAATCCGGCAAAACGCGAACGGTTGCTGAGCAAGATGGAAAATCGGGACGGCGACCGAGCTAGCCGACTTCGTGCGTTGCGACACCTGTTGCCACCCAAGGTTGCCGGCGTTTCTGCATTGTTCGATGCAGTGCCTGAAGGAAACGTCGTGGTGGTGTGGCATGTGGGGTTCGAGGGTATGGACACATTCAGTGGAATCATTCGACAGTTGAGTGAACGGCCGGTGCATGTGCACATCGCCATCGAACCTCACATGCGTGACACCCTGACGGGCCAGCCGATCGGTGCATGGCTCGATTCAGTGTGGTTGGATATCGATGCGAAGGTCCATGACCTTCTGGTCAGGAGTTGAACATGTTCGGTGACGCGATGACGAATGCAGTGCTGGCGATCGCGGTGGTGATGGTTGGAACGTGGATAGTGAGTGTGGCGCTGAAGAATGCCTCGATTGTCGACATCGTGTGGGGCGCAGGTTTCGTGGTGGTGGCGTGGGTGATGCAACTCACCATTGACGGGGACTCGACGCGCCAGTGGATCATCACTTCACTTGTGACTATCTGGGGCGTGCGGCTTGCCCTCTATCTCGCACGTCGCAACATCGGCCACGGCGAGGACTGGCGTTACGTCGCCATGCGCAAGCGTTACGGACGAAAATTTCCGTTCGTCAGTCTCGTCACCGTATTCGGCCTTCAAGGGGTGGTCATGTTTCTTGTGTCGCTGCCCGTGCAACTCGGACATGCCGACCCAGATCCGGGCGTCGGTCCGATTGCCGTCATGGGACTGTTGGTGTGGGTCGTCGGCATCGTGTTCGAAGCCGTTGGTGACTGGCAACTGCGTCGCTTCAAAGCTGACGCATCGAACGCTGGACTGGTCATGGACAAAGGTCTGTGGAGCCTCACTCGTCATCCGAACTATTTCGGAGACAGTTGTGTGTGGTGGGGAATAGGGATTGTGGCCGCAGAGGCAGGAACTGCTGCGTGGGGTCTCATCGGTCCACTTGTGATGACCGTGTTTCTTACGAAAGTGAGTGGAGTGCCGATGCTCGAGCGGTCACTTGCAAAACGTAAGCCCGGTTACGCCGAGTACATGGCGCGAACGAGTGCGTTCTTTCCGCGCCCACCAAAGCAGGTTTGACAAAAAGTGTCGTGATGTGCGACGTTAGGCGAGAGACTTGATGAGGTCGTTCAAGATGTCGTCGTGGTGCTCAAGACCAACGGACACACGAATGAGTCCATCGCTGATGCCGATACGGGAGAGGATCTCAGGCGGCAGTCCGATGTGTGTGCTAGTCGCCGGATGACACACCAATGTCTCAGGTCCACCAAATGATGTGGCGGGACGAGCGAGGGTGAGCGAATCGATGAGAGCACGCGCTTGGGTGATGCCATCTCGAAGTTCGAACGACAGGACCGAGCCCCCGTGGCGCATCTGCTGTCGTGCCAGCTGATGTTGTGGATGGGATTCGAGAAACGGGTAGTGCACTGCTTGTACGGCACGGTGGCGGGACAATGATGTCGCAATTGAAAATGCTGACGTCGCTTGACGAGTGGTGCGTACGTCGAGAGTCTTGATTCCGCGAAGCGCATTGTGTGCGTCGTAGGGCGATGCGCTGGCACCGTGCAGAACTCCGTATTGCCACACCGCGTCGATGAGATCTTTCTCTCCGGCGACCACGCCGATCATTGCGTCATTGTGGCCACCGATCCCCTTCGTGGCCGAATGCATCACCATGTCAACTCCGTGGCGCAGCGGCTGTTGACCAAGTGGGGTTCCAAGGGTCGAGTCCACCAGTGTGAAGGGCCCCTTGATGGCACCAAGTTCGTCGAGGTCGACAAGTTGAAGACACGGATTTGAAGGTGTCTCGGCGATCACCAACATCGTCTTGCCCGGGATGACCGCACTCTTGAATGCTCCCGGAATCTTTGCATCGACGAAGGTGACGTCGATTCCGAATCGACGACATGGTCCGTCGAGGAACGAGTACGTGCCGCCATACAGTGAATCTTGCGCCACGATGTGTGAACCATTGCCGCAGAAGGCGAGGACGACGGATGCAAGAGCACCCATGCCTGACCCGAATGCGACTGCACTTTCCGCGCCTTCGAGAGTGGCGAGGGCGTGTTCGAATTGGGTGACGGTCGGGTTGGCATACCGCCCGTAGAACTCGTCACTGCGGAGTGCCGTCGCACGGGCGTTGGTGGCATCGAGCCCGTCAGACGACCACACCGTTGACGGCCACAGAGCTGGCGAAAGTGAGCGCGAGAGCTCCTGACCTGCCGTGATGGCGTCAGTTTCTGGGCGATTCGTCACGATGTGATGCTAACGACGCCTCTGTACCAATCACTGGTGGTTTGCCCCTACCGAAGCGCCTCGGCGGACTATCGTGAAACCCATGTTCTCTTACCTCGATGCCGGCACCGGCAGCATGATCGTTACCGCCATCGCCGGCGGCGTTGCCGGAATCGGTGTTGCCGCGAAGATGGGTCTGCAACGATTCAAGTCGAAGTTCACTGGCAAGAGTGGTCAAGAGCCAGACGCCGGTGAATCATCTGACGGCGATTCTTCGTCTCACGACTGACTCGAATGTCGAACCCCACGGCCGATAGAGGGTCGTTTCGCGACCCGTTGAGTCGGGTCTTCATCTCTGGCGACGACGTTATTCGTGGCTTCTCGGCGATGGGCAAATCAGACATTGATGCGGTGTGGTCGAAGAAGTTCATCCGCGAAGCGCTCTCCTCTGGTGAGCTGATCGCATCTGAGTTCGTCGATCCAGCAAGTGCCGGCCTGAGCGGCGAATGGGTGGCGGCGATGCGTCATCCGAGACTCCCGTTCGTCTCTTACCCGTATGAATGGTCTTTCAATATGTTGAAAGACGCTGCGCTTACTCAGCTACGGCTCACGCGAGCCGCACTGGCTGACGGGGTGGGAGTGAAGGACGCGACGCCGTACAACGTGCAGTTCATGGGGTCGCAGCCGGTGTTCATCGATGCGGGCTCTTTCGAAGTGCGGAAAGCGACTGACCCCTGGTACGGCTACAAGCAGTTCTGTGAGATGTTCCTTTATCCGCTCATGTTGCAGAGCTATCTCGGTGTCCAGTTTCAGCCGTTCATGCGAGGTGCAGTCAACGGTGTCAGCCCGGACACCATGCGCAAGTTACTGCCGATGAAACTGCTTCGTCGGCGCAAGGGCCGACTCATTCACGTGGTGCTGCATGCAGCGGCACAGTCCAAGTTCGCGGACACCAAGGTCGATGTGAAGAAGCAAAGTGCGAAGGCTGGCATGAGCTCTGCTGTGCTCGACGCCACTCTCCGCAAGCTCGAAAAGTTGGTCGGAGGACTGTCGCTGCACGACAAGCAGTCGACCTGGTCTGAGTATTCAGAACGCGCGCACTATGTCGAGAGCAGTCTTGACGAAAAGGAGCGTTTCGTTCGTGATGCGGTCGCGTCGAGCCGTCGTCGGCAGGTGTGGGACATCGGGTGCAATGATGGACGCTTCAGCCGCATCGCTTCTGCACACTCTGACCATGTCGTTGCAATGGACGCAGACCCGCTGGTTGTCGACCGTCTGTACCAGTCACTACGAAACGAAAGAAACTCGTCGATCTTGCCTTTGTACGTCGATTTGTCTGACTCCGGCGGTGGCATCGGTTGGCGGGGAATCGAACGACCCGGCATCTTCGATCGCGGTAGGCCCGACGTCGTGTTGTTCCTCGCGGTCATTCACCATGTGGCCATCACGTTCAACATTCCAGTGGCGGCACAGCTCGACTTGTTACGAGATCTCACCCCAGAGATCGTCATCGAGTTCCCGCACGCCGACGACCCGATGGTGAAACGCCTGTTGTTGAACAAACGTGACGGCATCCACTCAGACTTCAACTTGGCAGAATTCGAGCGCCTTTTGGGTGAACGCTTCGACGTGCGTTCGAAGATGCTTCTGTCGAGTGGTACTCGAACCATTTTCCACGCAACTCGAAAGAGCTGACCATGGACCGCGGGACGGTTCTTCGACGTAGCGTCGCTCACACACTCGTATATCTCACGATTCTCACGGCGGCTATCTCTCAGCCATTGCTCCAGCTGTACGGCAGCAACTTGGCGATGTTCGCCGCTGCAGACATGCAAGGGGCGAGAGTGCTCCTCTTCATGGCGATCGTCGTCTTGGGGCCACCCATGTTTCTTTGGGTTCTTGAGATTTTGGTGTCGGCGATACGACCAACGTGGCAAGAACCCGTGCACGGCGCACTCGTCTTCGTTGGGTTCTGGGCGTTCATCAACTTGTTGCTGAGAGATGTCGGCCTTGGCTCATGGGTTGTGGTGTTTCTCGTGACGGGTCTGCTGGCCGCTGCATTGTCGGTGCTGTATGCACGGCGTGCACAGGTGCGCAGTTGGTTGAAGTGGATGTCTCCTTTGGCGCTGGCTGTGTGTGTGCTGTTCACCCTCGCCGTACGCGACGTGGTGTGGGT
>DAIOTI010000077.1:0-6756 GCA_036752105.1 Ilumatobacteraceae bacterium
CGCCATTGGTCAAGATACACGGCAGGTTCGACAATGTATCGACATTGTTCACGATTGTCGGCTTGCCGTACAGACCGATGGCCGCAGGGAAGAACGGGGGCTTCAGACGGGGCATGCCACGATTGCCTTCGAGGCTTTCGATGAGCGCGGTTTCTTCGCCCACCACGTATGCACCAGCACCCCAATGCAACACCACGTCAACTGAGAACTTGGATCCGAGAATGTTCTTGCCGACGTAGCCCGCTGCGTACGCCTCGTTCAGAGCAGCTGCGACGCGCTCTTGAGCGTGGGCCATTTCACCTCTTATATAGAGGAAGCACTGTGAGAGCCCGGCGGCGTAACACGCGATCACGCATCCCTCGATCAATTGGTGCGGATCTCGCTCCATGAGAAGGCGGTCTTTATAGGTGCCTGGCTCACTCTCGTCACCGTTGACGACGAGATAACGAGGGAACACACCCTCTGGCGTGAGACCCCATTTAGTACCAGCTGGGAAGCCGGCGCCACCACGACCAAGCACCGTCGCTTTCTTGACCTCATCATGTACTTCGGTTGACGGGCGGGCAAGTGCCTTGCGCAGACCTTGGTAGCCACCTGTGGCGAGATAACGCTCGAGTGAATAAGAATCGGCGTGTTCGAAACGTGATGTGACGATGCGCGGACGATCTCCTGCATAGAAGCCCGCGGCGTGTGCATATGTTCCGGTCACAGCGCGGCCTTTCCGTCGAACCATGCGGGTGCGGTAGTGGCAGCTTCAGGCGCGACTGCACCCACACCGCGATCGACAGGAATGTGCTGTCGTACTTTTGCCAACGTTCCGTGCGCAGGAATTTCATCAGACAGTTTTCCGGCTCGCAGATCATCGATAAGTGCATCGACATCGGCCGGAGTCACACGAAAGCGATAGCGGTAATTCACCTGAAGACACGGGGCTTCGGTGCACGCTGCCTGGCACTCTGCGTGCTCGAGCGTGATGAGACCATCTGCAGTTGTTCCTCCAGCTTTGACACCAAGCTTGTGTTCGGCACGATGCAACAATTCTTCAGAACCCATCAATGCGCAGCTCAGCGTGCCGCAGATATTGATGACGTACTTGCCCACAGGCTCGAACTTGAACATCTCGTAGAACGAAGCCGTGCCATAGACCTCTGCAGAGGTGACATCGACCAGCTCTGCAAGATGCGCCATCGCCTCATTGGTGATGTAACCATTCTGTTCTTGTGACAGATGAAGCAATGGAATGAGCGCGGACTTTGGTCGCGGGTAACGGGCGATGATCTCTTTCGCAAGAGCGACATTCGTGTCGTTCAATCGGCTCATCGGTCGACCTCCCCCAGAACCGGGTCGACAGACGAAATGACGGCAACTGCGTCGGCCACCAGACTGCCGCGCATCATGTGTGGCATCGATTGAATGTTCACGAACGAAGGAGCACGCATGTGCATGCGATAGGGCTTCGAGGACCCGTCGCTTGCGATGTAACAACCGATCTCGCCGCGCGGGCTCTCGATGGCCACGTAGACCTCTCCCTCAGGAACTTTGAAACCCTCGGTGAAGATCTTGAAATGGTGAATGAGAGCTTCCATCGACTCATCGATGCGCGCACGCGGCGGCGGGGTGACCTTCTTGTCTTGAATGCGGTAGTCGCCCTTTGGCATCTTGTCGAGAATTTGATACACGATGCGCATCGACTCGCGAACCTCGTTGAGGCGGATCGCGTAACGGTCATAGGCGTCTCCGTATGAACCCACGACCACATCGAACTCGAGCTCGTCATAGCGAAGATAGGGCATGTCGCGACGAAGGTCCCATGGCACACCAGTGGAACGCAGGATCGGACCGGTCGCCCCAAGAGCGACCGCTTCACGAGCGGTGATGACGCCGACTCCTTGCAGGCGCTCACGCCAGATGGGTTGACCTGTCATGAGTGTGTCGTATTCATCGAGACGTTCCGGAAGCATCTCGAGGATGTCAAGCACATCGTCTCGCCAACCTGGTGGAAGATCTGCTGCAAGTCCACCAGGGCGAATGAAGTTGTGGTTCATGCGAAGGCCGGTGACCTTCTGGAAGAAACGCAACACTTCCTCTCGCTCACGCCACCCGTACAGCATCATCGAAATGGCACCGATGTCCATGCCGTTGGTGGCCAGGAACAAGATGTGGCTACTCATGCGGTTCAACTCGGACAGCAGCATTCGCATCCATACGGCACGTTCAGGAATGTCACCATCGATGCCGAGCAACTTCTCGACGGCCATGGAAAAGACGAGTTCGTTGTTCAACGGCGACAGGTAGTCCATGCGCGTGACATTGGTGCCGCCCTGCATGAACGTCAGTTGTTCAGCGGTCTTTTCCATGCCGGTGTGCAGATAACCAATGATTGGCTTGCACCTGAGCACTGTCTCACCCTGTAACTCGAGCATGAGACGCAGCACGCCGTGCGTGCTGGGGTGCTGCGGCCCCATGTTGATGATCATCGACTGGTCTTCGCCGATGTCCTGCTGAACGTCGGCGAGAGCGGCGGCTTCAGACTCACTCATGCGCAGAACTGCACCGGCCTCGCGCAGCAACTCTTTCGCGGTCAACTCACTGCGTGAGCGAAGTTCTTGGCCGCCTTCGTCGGTGCCGGCAGAAGCGAATGATGGATCGTCGAGGACGGTCATGCCGGTGCACCTTTGAACTGGACTGGAATGCGACCGACTTCGTAGTCCTTGCGGAGCGGATGCCCGTCCCAGTCTTCCGGCATGAGAATTCGAGTCATATCGGGATGGCCCTCGAAGGTGATCCCGAACATGTCGAACACCTCGCGCTCCATGGCTTCAGTGCCCGGATGAAGGTCGAAGAGCGACGGCATCGTGGCGTCGGACTCGGAAACTTGCACCCGCACTCGTAGACGCTCGCGACGTGTCATCGACAACAAGTTGACGACCAACTCGAATCGCTCGGGAGCAATCCCCGCCGCGACTGCGCGATTCGGCATAAGTAGATAGTCGACGGCAGTGAGATCGACACACATGTCAAAAGAGTCGTCAGCAAGTTTTTTCAACACCTGCACATACGAAGCACGGTCGACGAAGAGCACCTTTTGACCGAGCGCATTAGTGACCGGAAAACCGTGCAATGTTTCTGCAGTCTCGTGCCCCTGATCGACCGATTCGGACATGGTTACTTGGTCCCCAGTGCGACCGACACGGAGGCTGCTGCCTCGGTCGGAAGTTCAAGATGCACGCTGGCGCCACCGGCGTTTGCTTCGCGGCGACGCATGAGCTCGCCATCTTCGATGAGTTGGTGCAAGGTCTCGATGGCGTGAATGAGTGTTTCGGGGGTCGGAGGGCAACCCGGCGCATACACATCGACTGGCACGATCTGATCGACTCCCTGGACAATGGCGTAGTTGTTGAACATTCCGCCACTTGATGCACAGACGCCCATCGAGATGACCCACTTGGGTTCCATCATCTGGTCGTACACCTGACGAAGGACCGGTGCCATCTTCTGGCTCACTCGACCTGCAACGATCATGATGTCTGCCTGGCGCGGAGATGCGCGAAACACTTCCATACCGAAACGTGCGAGGTCATAGTGCGGCGCTCCGGTGCCCATCATTTCAATGGCGCAACAGGCAAGACCGAACGTGACACCCCAACTTGAACGCGAGCGTGACCACTTCACCAAGTCTTCGAGTCGGGCCGTCACGAAGTTGTGCTGCAGCCCGGCAATTCCGTCATCAAGGACGTTCTGAACCACTCCCATCAGGCGGCCGTCACTTCTTCCGAGCGACGACCTTCGTGCCCGACTCGACGGATGGTGGTGCGTGGATTCGGCGTACTCGGAACTTGCGCACTCGCGATGTCATGAAGCGGTTTGTAACGCTGCAATGGACCCCAATCGAGTGCGCCTCGCGCGACGACGTACACAAAAGCAACGAAGAACACGGCGCTAAAGGCGAGCATCTCGATCAACCCATAGGTTCCGAGAAATTCCTGATCGACTGCGTACGGATAGATGAAGATGATCTCGATGTCGAACATGATGAACAACATCGCGATGACATAGAAACTCACCGGAAAACGCTCGGGTGGTTCCTTGCTCGGCACGATGCCGCATTCATACGGAGCCTCCTTGGCGGTGTTCGGGCGCCTTGGTGCGAGCAATCCCGAGGCGACGAAACTCAGCACTCCGAAGAGAATGACGAGAATCGTCAACACCACGATGGGGAGGTACTGACCCACTCGTCACGCCCTGACTGGGGTCGCGGCAGAGCGGTTGGCCATCACATATGCCTCACGACGATGCAACACCCAACACAAGAGCAGGAAGATGATTCCTGAACCCAACGTGATGAACATCGCGGGCTGACGCTTGTTCCCAAGGTCACGCAACATCACCACGTATCTGTGCGACTGAGCTTCGTCGACGACTGGTCGAGCTGGAGCTCGACCCGGTTCGGCGCGCTGCTGAATGACAGGTGCAACTTCGACCACGGCGTAGCGCGGCTTGTGAAAGAACGCCAAGAAGTCGAGTGACTCGTTGATCTTCGGCCAGCGCTCGCCACCACGGTCGTACACCGCGACGGTGAGATATTCGCCTGCCTTGAATTCTTCGGCCTTGTTCTGCAGGAGATCGTCTGATGACGCTGCCGCTTGTCCACGGCGAGGATCGGCGTCGTCGAGTTTCATCCATCCTTCGGCGATCATCTGTTCAGATGCAGCAGCTGCCGCCTCGGCAGTCGACATTCCTTCTGTCTTCACTGACGTTTCAATCACTTCTGCAGAATGAAGATTTGCAGGATCTCTGACGATGGCGATCGGCTCTGCAGGCTTCCATGACGGTTCATTGCCCTTCAAGCCGATGCCATAGACCCACCAGATGAGTGCCATCGACATCATCCACCCGAAGAATGCAGCCATCGCGACCAAGAACCCGAGACGTGCACCGATGTTGGTACCGACGATGAGATAGGTGCCTCCGATGAGCACGATCACCATGATCAGAACGACGAATATTCCGCGAAGCTCTGGTTGCCATGCGACTGCAAGCATTGACGCAATCATTTACAGCCCCCGCACATATTCCACGATGGCCTTCAGCTGTTCATCGGTGTAGATGGCACCGAAGCCAGGCATGCGACCGCTTCCTTGACCTTGTTCCCCATAGCGCTTTCCGTATTCAGATCCGACCTTCAAGAACTCGATCATGTCTTGTTTGTTCGGGAACTGACGGATGGACGAACCACCAGTGAGGTTCGGACCAAATGCTCCACCGCCGGTCACCTGCGGGTCTCCGTATGAATAACCCTTCGTGTGGCAACGTGCGCACGAGTACGAACCGCCGTACAAGTCGACGTTGAACAATGCTTCGCCGAGTGAGCCGTACGTGCCGTTGGCGACGAGGCGTTCTGCTTCTTTCTGAAGCTCATCGTTCTTTTCTTTCGGCAACTTTCCGTCAGAGCACGTACGTGCATCTTCCTTCGGATCACTGCAACCCTCACGCGGAATCTGAATTGTCGCGAGATAGTCGATGAGGTTCTGAACCGACTGGTCGTTCAACGGACCGCCGCCGATTGTTCCCCATGCAGACATCGGAGAGAAGGGGCGCCCATAGTTCAAGATGAATCGAACTTCTTCTTCGCTGAATTTGTACAGCACGGTGTTCAATGCGGGCGCTTTCCACGACACCGCTTTCACTTCGCCGGTCTTCGGGTCGGTCACTGCGTATGGGGCCACACCACCAGTGGCATTCATGCCGCCGTGACAACCTGCGCAGTTCATTCCGCCGTCTGCAGTTGCTGCGAAGTTGCGACTTCCCCACTTGGCGAAGCGCTTCTCGAACCCGAACTCTGCCCCCGCTTGACGCCCTGGCTCGAGCACCCAATAGAGGGGAAGTCCGATCGTGATGATGACGAGGAACGCGATGCCGAGCAACTGTGTCCGTTCGAGTTTCTTTCCTTCGAGTTCCTCGTCTGAGTAGTACTCCTTGCGGTTCGCCGCAAGTTCGATTTCTGCTCCGGCTTCAGCACGACCTTTGCGCATGTTGCCGAGGCCATAAATGAGCCAGCCGATGGCGATGGTGAGGAAGAGAATCCAAGCAATCGATGTGTAGATACTTGCAATCATGATCAGTGGCCTCCGCCGCCAGCACCAATGCAGTGTGGACCTTCAGCTTCTTGACCAGTTGTGTTCACGCCGATGGCCGGACCGGCGAACACGGCACCGGTGTCGATGGCCAGTACGCCGTTGTTGATGGCGACGCCGAAGCGGTCCATTCCACGCGGAGCTGGGCCACCCTTCTTCTCGCCCACACGGTTGTACTGCGAACCGTGACACGGACATTCGAACCACTGAGAACTCTTGCAGTCAGGAACGCGGCAACCAAGGTGCGGGCATTTTTGGTACAGAGCGACGATGCCGGCCTCCATTCCACCGATCACCGGCGCTTGTTTGCCATACACAGCCGTTGCCTTTCCCAACGCATCCTTCGGATACTCGGTGACCCAAGCCCGCGCTTCTGACAAGTACAAGAAACCATTGTTCGACCTGATCAGTTGAATGACGTCGTCGATCTTGCCGACCGTGATCTTCGTGCCGAATCCGCCGGAGGCACCCTTCCAAAGGAAAGCGAGCACGGCTGCACCAAACGCACCGATGCTCGCAGACATGAGAGCTACCGATGTGCGGTTGAAGAACATGCGGCGCGTGACGCCGAGCGTCTCTTCATCCGGGGGTGACCATGGCGCCAACTCTGCAGGCGCAACGG
>DAIOTI010000077.1:6766-6926 GCA_036752105.1 Ilumatobacteraceae bacterium
GTGGCGCGAGTCGCGTCGCGCGCATCACGCTTCGCGGCGCGGTCACGTTGACGTGTCTCGCGTGACAGAGCTCCGGCTCCGCGAACATCGGTCTTGCGGGCAGTGGTCAACACCACGACTGCGCCGAGAACGACGGCCGCGATGACGACGAGAGTGATGA
>DAIOTI010000078.1:0-6870 GCA_036752105.1 Ilumatobacteraceae bacterium
ACATCACCCCAACTGTGAACGCTGCACCTATCGAAACCGATGTGCTCGTCATCGGTGGTGGCCCTGCCGGCGCGGCCGCTGGCTACTGGTTGGCGACTCACGGACACGACGTGACGATCGTGGAGAAGAAGACCTTTCCGCGTGAGAAGACGTGTGGCGACGGACTGACGCCGCGCGCTGTCAAACAATTGGCAGACATGGGCCTAGAAGACAAGTTGTCTGCATTCCATCGCTACGACGGGCTACGCGCGACAGCACACGGAAAAGCACTCGAGCTTCAGTGGCCGTCACACCCGGTGTATCCGCAACATGGTTACGTGGTTCGCAGACGTGAACTCGACATGATGGTCGCCCAGAATGCAGAGCGAGCCGGTGCACGTTTGTTGCAAGGCCACGAGGCGCATGCACCGATCAGCGAACTTGGGTTTGTCCGCGGAGCAACCGTGACGGACAAGAACTCTCACCAGACATTCGAGATTCGAAGCAAGTACGTGGTCGTTGCTGACGGTGCGAATTCACGCATCGGTCGCGCACTCGGCACGGCACGAACCAAGCAATGGCCATACGGAACTGCGATTCGTACGTACTGGGAAAGTCCTCGTCACGCCGAGCCTTGGATTGAGTCTGCACTTGACGTCAAGGACAAGAACGGAAAATCCATGCCGGGTTACGGATGGATCTTCCCCGTCGGTGACGGCACCATCAATATCGGTGTCGGCCTCCTGTCCACATTCCGCGACTTCAAAAGTGTCAACACCACACAGATACTCGATGCGTACGCGCACATGGTTGCTGACGACTGGGGCATCACTCCCGATGCTCCTACATGCCGCGCGACGAGCGGGCGTATTCCGATGGGTGGAAGTGTCGGACCGAAAGTTGGAAGCACTCACATCGTCATCGGAGATGCCGCTGGAAGTGTCAATCCGTTCAACGGAGAAGGCATCGATTACGCGTACGAGACTGCACGCATGGCGGCACAGGTGCTTCACGATGCTCTCGTCAGCGGCGATCCGCGCGCCATCCAGCAATACTCCACGTTGCTCGATGATGAGTACGGTCAATACTTCAAAGTCGCACGACTGTTTGCACGTGTCATCGGTCGTCCAGCGCTGATGCGTGAGTTGTCACGTGTAGGTATGCAGAGCCGCACGCTCATGGAGTGGGTGTTGCGCATCATGGCAAACCTCCTGCGACCAGATGAGATCGGCCCCGCAGAGGCTGCATACAAGGCAGCAGCCGCAATCGTTCGACTCGCGCCGAACGCCTGAGCACTTCAGCCCTCGAGGCAGACGACCTCGACCACAGACTGAGTCTCAAGAGAGACGATGGTCGATGACTTGTCTCCTTCGTAACGATTGATGAAGTCGCGAAGCGACAGCGTCGGCGTCGAGTCGCATGTGCGTTTCACGGGGGTGGCGAGCGGAACCTGCCATCCATTCGGCAGCACTCCGAAGTCTCCGTTGTCGCGCATGTCGACAAGACCAGGCAGCGTGGTGCGAGCATCTGGTGCAGCCACATCTGCCTGAACGAAGGCGAACCACACCACCGCGTCACCCAGCATGTCTGCCAAAACGACACAAGTATCCGTGGCGGCAACTGGGTCGCAAGCTGCAACATCTCCGTTCACTCCCACGAGTGTTCCTGACACGATGTTGAGGACCCGACCGGAAGACAACGTGACTGTCATCGAACCAGTCGTGACACCTTGAGACGCGGACCATTCCGGCGTTGCGACTGCAGATGTCACTCGCCCGACCAGATCGACCTTGTTGTCGACGACCTTGAGCGAGGTGTCACTTGCCCCGCTGCTCGTGATTGCTGCGAGAATGATGGTGAGTGAACCGACGATGCCGAGGACTGCGGCTGTATTTCGGCGAAGTGTTGTCGTCTTCACCGAATCGATTATGACCGTGCGACGGCTGCCAGCGCCGTCATCATGTTTTCACCTATCTGGTCGATGACGTCATCGGTGTGCGCCAGTCCGACGAACAAGGCCTCATACGCACCTGGAGCAAGGGCGACACCGTGTGCCAGGGCGGCATGGAAGACCCGCGCGAACAACTTCTCGTCCGTGGTCTTTGCTTCCTCAAAGTTGGACGGGGCCCGCCCGTTCAATGACAGACCGAAATGCATACCGACCAGAGTTCCGTAGACGGGGACCTGAGCTGGCACTTGAACCGCAGTACAGGCATCGCGCAAGACAGCTGAAAGGCGACGAGCACGAGCTGACAACTCCATGTATGAGTCGGCGTTCAATTCGTTCAACACTGCGAGTCCTGCTGCTGTCGCAATCGGGTTACCAGCCAACGTGCCCGCATGAAAGACCGTTCCGAGCGGCGACAGATTCGACATGATGTCGCGGCGACCACCGACCGCACCGATAGGCAATCCGCCGCCGATGACCTTTCCAAAACACGTGAGGTCGGGACGCACATCCACTTTTGCCTGTGCGCCACCGAGACCAAGTCGGAAACCTGTGATGACTTCATCAAAGATCAAGAGCGCGCCGACTCGGTCGCACTCGATACGGAGACCTTCGAGGAAACCCGGGGCAGGTGGAACAAGACCCATGTTCGCAGCGACGGGTTCGACGATGACCGCCGCGACATCATGTTCGAGCACCGGGACTTCGTTGTAGGGCAGCACCCATGTGTTTGCGACCGCCTCTTTCGGCACTCCAGCGGTGCCGGGAAGTCCGAGGGTTGCAACACCGCTACCGCCTGCTGCGAGGAGCGCATCTGTCGCACCATGAAAGTTCCCGTGGAACGTGACGATCTTGTCGCGACCAGTGGCACCTCGCGCCAGACGAACAGCCGTACTGGTTGCTTCAGTGCCGCTGTTCATGAACCGCACCATCTCGCATGACGGCACCCGTTCACTGATGCCCTCGGCGAGTTTCATCTCACGAGTGGTCGGCGCACCGAAAGAAGTTCCGCTCGTTGCTGCTGTCGACACCGCATCGACAATTGCTGGATGGGCGTGACCAAGAATCACTGCTCCGTAACTCTGCACGAGATCGATGTACTGCCGACCCTCTACGTCCCACACATAGGCGCCATTTGCTCGCGAGACGATGTAGGGAGTTCCGCCGACCGCCTTGAATGCACGAATGGATGAATTCACTCCACCCGGAATGACATTGGAGGATCGGTCGAAAATCCGTTGGTTGGATGAGATTCCTTTACCGACACACACGACCGCATCACAGCCGGCAGATTCACACGCTGCAGGGTCACAGAATCTGATCGCACCACTCATGACACGTGTTCGGCGTACCAACGCGTGAGGTACGTGAGGATGATGTCGGCACCAGCACGCTTGATGGCACCGAGATGTTCGAGCGCCGTGGCATCGTGGTCGATCCAACCATTTGCTGCTGCAGCCTTCAACATCGAATACTCCCCGCTCACGTGATACGCGGCGAGGGGTAGCGGCGTGAGTCGACGTATCTCGGCGACGACATCCAGGTATGCGAGTGCAGGCTTGACCATGACAATGTCAGCACCCTGTTCGATGTCTTCCAACACTTCTCGAACAGCTTCACGAGAATTGCGCCAATCCTGCTGATATCCCTTGCGGTCTCCGCCACCAGCGATGCGTACGTCGACGGCGTCGCGGAACGGCCCGTACTCAGCGGATGCATACTTTGCTGAGTACGCCATGATCGCGACGTCGAGAAAACCAGCTGCATCAAGCGCGGCGCGAATGGCACCGACTTGTCCGTCCATCATGCCGCTCGGCGCAACCACGTGTGCACCAGCAGTTGCTTGCGCAATAGCGGTGCGACAGTAGATGTCGATGGTCTTGTCGTTGTCGACATGGCCATGTGCATCAAGTACTCCACAATGTCCGTGAGACGTGTACTCATCGACGCACAGGTCCGCCATGATGGCTATGTCATCCTGAAATGTGTCGCGGAGGTTGCGCAAGGCCTTCTGAGCGATGCCATTCGGATCGAATGCGCCAGATCCGATGTCATCTTTCGTCGATGGCACTCCGAACAAAATGACACCCTTCACTCCGAGAGCAACGAGCGCACGAACCTCTTCGACAAGTGACGGAACTGTGTGTTGCACGACCCCCGGAAGCGATGTGATCGGCTGAGGTGAATCCACGCCCTCACGAACGAACAATGGAGCCACAAGGTCAGACACGTTCACGCGTGACTCGGCGGTGAGTTCTCGGAGGGCCGCTGTGGCTCGCAGACGTCGAGGACGCGACACGGGGAACATCAGGGCAAAGGCTATGGGCGTACCAGAGGAACCGGTCAGGTGGTCCGATCGTCTGCCAACAATGCCGACACCACCGCTTCAGCAAGGGCTGGCACGGTCTGTGAATCCGCCGTCGTCGACACGTGCATACCGAGGTCGTTGGCAACACGCGTGGTCGTCGGACCAATTGACGCGACTACCGGGGGCGTCTCGGCTCCGAACGAGTCGAACCATGCTTGTACCGCGCTTCCGGATGCGAACACCACCGCATCTGCAGAGCGAACTTCATCACGTTGCTCAAAGGTCGGCTCAACCGTCAGCGTTCGATATGCATCGACGCGCGTCACGTTCCAACCTTTCGCACGCAGACCAACCTCGACTTCTTCGCCTGCGCGCTCGCCTTGCACGACAAGGACTCGACCGTGACCTACAGGAAAACTCTCGACTAGCACGGCGGCTCGTGCCGGGTCCGCTGTCAGACGTGCCGGATAACCAAGTGCACGTTCAGTAGCTGCGCCGACAACAGCAATGTTCGGTATCTCGGAGTCGTCACCAGCCGCACCGTGAGCGTCAAAAAAAGGCCGCACTCGCGCTGCTCCATTTGGTGACGTCACGACAATCCACTCGAAATCGGCAAAACCATGCAGAGTGCGATCACGTTCCGCTCCGTCATCTTCTGGTTCATCGATGGAGATGAGTGGCACCTCGACAACCGTGACACCATGCTCTGTCAATGCAGCTGCTAGGTCAGCGTTCTGCTCCACCGCCCTTGTCACCACAACTTTGCAATTCGACAACTTCCGAATCATTCAGCATCACCTGGCGCGAAGACGCCGTCTGCATTCATGGGCGATTCCTGCCCCCACAACTTTGTGATCGTCTGAGACACCAATCGAGCCAGCCAGTTGGACCACATCGCCATCACGCGCCATGAACGCGTGAAACACGCCTTGATCGTCAAGATGTGCTGCGACCGGGAGCGAACACCCGGCACCGAGCTCTGCAAGGAAAGCTCGTTCTGCCTCCACCGCACGACGTGTCACAGAATGATCAATTGTCCTCAGAACATCGCGCACAACTGCATCGTCTGTGCGGGCTTCGACCGCGACGCATCCTTGACCGATCATGGGCACACACAACTCGATGTCGAGCACTTGAGCGATTCGGTCTGTCAACCCGAGAACTTCAAGTGCGGCAACTGCCATCACAATTGCACCGTCGAGGGGAATCTTCTCTAGACGAGTCGGGATGTTGCCTCGCAGCTCGACAAAAGAAAGATCCGGTCGCAGCGCCGCAATCTGTGCACGACGTCGCACTGAACCGGTCGCAACTGTGGCACCGAGTGCAAGTTCGTCCAGTGACCGTCCGATCAACGCGTCGTGTGGAGACCGGCGCTCCGTGAAAGCAGCGATGGTGAGTCCGGCGACATTCTCTGACGGAAGGTCCTTTGCTGAATGAACTGCGACGTCGGCCCGACCATCGAGGACTGCCTGCTGCACCTCCTTCACGAAAACTCCCTGTCCACCGATCTGGTGCAATGGCACATCTGCTCGTTGATCACCGGTGGTGTCGACGAACACGAGCTCGACATCGATCTCGGGCCGATGAGCACGAATCGAGTCAGCGATGAATTGCGCCTGTGTCTTTGCCTGCAGACTTGATCGCGTCGCCAATCGAAGGACGCGGGACCGATTGGTCATAGGACAAGTATGGCAATCAGTCGAGGTCGAAGAGCTCGCGCAGAGCGCCGGCGAGACGCGCCCCTTGTGGGCTTCCGGATACTGACTTCAAGTGGACCGTGGGCCTATGCAACAACTTGGCGAGAATTCCTGACGTCAGTGACTCCACCACTTCGCGCTGCTCGGCACTGAGCGAAGCCAGCCTGGCTTCGTAGCGAGTCAATTCCCCGACACGAATTGATTCGGCAAGATCGCGAATCTGAGCGATGAGTGGGGCCATCTGACGTGCGGAAGAATCGACCACATATCGCTCGACTTCGTCGTCGACTATCGCCTCCACACGTGCTGCTTCGGAAGCTCGCGACTCTCGTCCCTTGTCCGCCCACTCGCGGAGATGCGACAGGTCCTTCAAGGTGACTCCTGGCAACATTCCGACAGATGATTCGACATCTCGTGGCAGTGCGATGTCGACGATCATCAATGGTTTGCTCGTGCCGACGCGTGCAGCCTGCACCATGTCGGATGTCAATATGACGGTTCCTGCACCAGTGCACGTCACCACCATGTCGACGGTCGCAAGTTCGTCTTCGAAAGAGGAGAAGGGTGCGACCCGAGCATTGACCGTGACGGCGAGATCATCTGCGCGTTCTCCGGTGCGGTTGGTCACCACGATGTCTGCCCCCTCGCGGGCAAGTGCTCCGGCGACGCCGACGCCCATGTCGCCGGCACCAACCACCATCACCGTGCGACCAGAAAGGGAACCAATCGCATCAACGGCCATCTCGACCCCGGCTTGAGAGACCGACGCAGTTGCACGTCCGATCTCTGTCTCGGTTCGCGCACGCTTGCCAGTCTCGACAGCGTGACGAAACACAAGATTCAACTCACTACGTGATGTGCCCTCGCGCATGGCTTCATCCCAAGCGAGCTTCACCTGGCCGAGAATCTCGTGCTCACCGAGCACCGCCGAATCAAGT
>DAIOTI010000079.1:0-6856 GCA_036752105.1 Ilumatobacteraceae bacterium
CCCATTGAAGAACGGCGTGTACCTCGACTTCTCCGATGCGATCAACCGTCTCGGCCGTGACGTCGTCGAAGAGCGTTACGGCAACCTCTTCGAGATGTACGAGCGCATCGCCGGAGAAAATCCGTACGACGTGCCGATGCGTATCTACCCGGCGACCCATTACACGATGGGTGGCTTGTGGGTCGATTACGAACTGCAGACCAATATCCCTGGTCTGTACGCCGCTGGCGAAGCGAACTTCTCTGACCATGGTGCAAACCGACTTGGCGCAAGTGCTCTTATGCAGGGACTCGCCGATGGTTATTTTGTGTTGCCGTACACCATCGGTAATCAGCTCGCGCCGATGCTGAACAAGCCGATTCCGGGAACCGATCACCCAGAGTTCAAGCGCGTCGAGCAGGAAGCGCGTGAGCGTTACAACGGTTACTTGAACGTCAACGGAACACGATCACCTGACTGGTTCCATCGTGAACTTGGCAAGATCATCTGGGACTACTGCGGCATGGAGCGCACCGAACAGGGCCTCGAGAAGGCGCTGTCAGAACTTCCCGCTCTCTACGAGGAGTTCAAGAAGGATCTGCGCGTCACTGGTGACGGCAACAGTCTCAACCAGACGCTCGAGAAGGCTGGTCGTGTCGACGATTTCTTCCAGTTGGGAATGTTGATGTGCCGTGACGCGCTCGACCGTAAAGAGAGCTGTGGTGGTCACTTCCGTGCGGAGTACCAGACCGATGACGGCGAAGCACAGCGCGACGATGACAACTACTGCCACGTGTCTGCATGGCAGTGGGGTGGTGACGCGATGTCACCGAATCTCAATGTCGAGCCACTCGAGTTCAAAGAAGTCCATCTCGCAACACGGAGTTACAAGTGAGCAATCATCTGACAAACCTCACCTTGCGCGTCTGGCGCCAGAAGGGCCCGAACGACGCGGGTCACTTCGAGGATCACGCCATCGAACAGATAAGCGACGAAGCCTCGTTCCTCGAAATGCTCGACATCTTGAACGAGCGTCTCATCAACGACGGAAAAGAAGCTGTCGTCTTCGATCACGATTGCCGCGAAGGTATCTGCGGCACGTGCTCGCTGATGATCAACGGACAAGCCCATGGCAATCAGCGAGGCACCGCCACTTGTCAGTTGCACATGCGCAAGTTCAAGAGCGGTGACACCATCGTCATCGAGCCGTGGCGAGCATCTGCGTTTCCGATCATCAAGGACCTCATGGTCGATCGTTCGGCATTTGATCGCATCATCGAATCAGGTGGTTTCATCACGGCCCCGACCGGCGGAGCGCCAGATGCGAATCTCATTCCCATTCCGAAGCCAGTTGCCGACTCCGCGATGGACTCTGCCGAGTGCATCGGGTGCGGAGCGTGTGTGGCGGCATGCCCGAACGGCGCAGCGAACTTGTTCACTGCAGCGAAGGTGTCGCACCTCAATCGCCTGCCACAGGGTCAAGCCGAGCGCTACAAGCGTGTCGAGGCGATGGTCGAGACCATGGACGAGTACTTCGGTTCGTGTACGAACCACGGTGAGTGCGAAGCCGCTTGCCCGAAGGAAATTTCCATCGATGTCATCGCATTGATGAACAAGGACTACCGCAAAGCGAAGTTGAAGAACCGTAAGGATCTCAGCCGCACATGACCGACATACCGTCCGTGCCAAGTTCGCTTCCGACGACGCTCGGAGCACTTCGCGCCTCGGGATGGGTGTCGCGCCCCGTCAAAGAAGAGATGCGACGCAACGCCGTTGATCGCATCACGAAGGGCTTGCCGCTTTTCGAAGGAGTTCTCGGCTACGAAGACACCGTCATGCCACAGCTGGAGAACGCTGTGTTGGCTGGACACGACGTGGTGTTCCTCGGAGAGCGTGGTCAGGCAAAAACACGCATGATCCGTTCGCTCACCGGGTTGCTCGACGAATGGATGCCCGTCGTCGCTGGAAGCGAGATCAACGATGACCCCTATAACCCGGTGTCGCGTCACGCGCTTGATCTCGTCGCCGAGAAGGGCGACGACACACCCATCCAGTGGGTGCACAATTCACAACGATTTGGTGAGAAGTTGGCCACACCCGACACGTCGATTGCCGACCTCATCGGCGAGGTCGACCCCATCAAGGTGGCAGAGGGTCGTTACTTGTCAGACGAGTTGACGCTGCACTACGGACTTGTTCCGCGCACGAATCGTGGCATCTTCGCCATCAACGAGTTGCCAGATCTCGCAGAGAGAATCCAAGTGGGTCTACTGAACGTGCTCGAAGAACGTGACGTGCAGATTCGCGGATACAAGGTGCGCTTGCCGCTCGACGTCATGCTCGTCGCCTCCGCGAACCCAGAGGACTACACAAATCGTGGACGCATCATCACGCCGTTGAAGGACCGATTTGGCAGTCAGATCCGTACTCATTACCCGCTCGAGGTGGACACGGAAATCCAGATCATGCGACAAGAAGCGCGTCCAGCCAGCATCGGAAATGTCACTGTGCGAATGCCGATCTTCATGGAACGTGTCATCGCCACCTTCTCGCATCTCGCACGCGCAAGCAGCAACATCAACCAGCGAAGCGGTGTCAGTGTGCGCTTGTCTGTCGCGAACTACGAGATTCTCAGCGCAGCGGCGGTTCGACGGGCCCTTCGAGCGGGCGAATCCGATGTCGCTCCTCGCGTCAGCGACCTGTCTGCACTTGCAGCGAGCACAAGCGGCAAAGTCGAAATCGAGGCTCTCGAAGACGGACGCGAAGCATTGATCTTGCAACAACTTGTGGCGGCTGCAGTGTTGTCGGTGTATAAGGAACTTGCTCCACACGAAAAGATGGCAGCAGTCGTTTCAGCATTCGAAGAAGGTTCGGTTGCTCATGTCGGAGAAGACATGGGGTCCGTCGACGAGGCGCAACTTCTCGCTGACATTCCTGCATTGCGCGACCCCGTAGTGGCGCTCAACGGTGGAGATGAATCACCAGCTGTCGTGGCAAGCGCCATCGAGTTCGTGCTCGAAGGACTTCATTTGTCTCGCCGCCTCAACAAAGACGCAACCGGCGCCCGCGCGACATATCGCTCGAAGTAGTCGCTGAACACGCTCAGACGACGAACGGTGATCTCGTCCACAATTCGCCCGTGTCGTTACGGGCGGTGTTGACGGGCTCTCCGGTGAGTTGAACGACGGGAATCGCCTCGGGGAGCCCTCGAAGTGACAGTGGTGCGTGTGCAACCGACGTGACGCCTTCTGGGAGGGTCTCGATCTGTTCCTTGGGCATGAGCACCTCGAACGGCTCAGCGGCATCACAAAGGCGAGCTGCGGTGTTCACGGCGGTGCCGATGTAGTCGTCACCTTCGAACAACAACGCAAGGCCGGTGGAGATGCCCACACGAATGCTGAGGGGCGCACACGCTGCGGCGGAACGACGCTGAAGCTCCATCGCGAAGGTGATGCCGTCGCGCTGCTCGACCGCGACGATCATGCAGCCGTCACCGAGCCATTTGGCGATACGCACTCCGGTATCGGAGGCCACGTCACGGGTGACACTGCGCCATGACGCCAACAACCGTCCCGCGGCATCATCGCCTTGGGATGTCGTGTAGTTCGTGAATCCGGAGATGTCGACGAAGGCAAAAGTACGGGGCACGCGCATGGCGACACATACCCTACGGCACTAGCGTGCGTTCATGGGGTTGCGTTTCACATACTCCCGTTGGGATGGCACTCAAAAGGGCCTCGATCTTGACGCTGAATCGCTGTTGAAAGAGTTGACTGACGATGTCCTCTATCACGGAGATGTGAACGCTGCGTTGCGCCGCCTGATGCGCGAAGGCATGGTCGACCCGGACGGAAACCGAATCGAGGGCATCCAGGACATGCTTCGTCGCATACGAGATCGTCGCGACGAAATTCAAGAAAGCGGCGACCTTGGTGGCGTGTACAACGACATTGCAGAGGAACTACGCGACATCGTCGATGAAGAGCGCCACGCCATCGACCAGGCCTTGGCTTCCGCAGAGGCATCTGGTGACGAGCGGCGAGCGGAGAACGCTCGTAATGCGGCCATGGAACGAAATTTCCGTCTCGACATGTTGCCTGAGGATCTTGCTGGAATGGTGCAAGAGCTCAGCTCGTACGACTTCGAGTCCGCAGAAGCACGACAACGGTTCGAAGAAATGGTCGAGCGACTCAAAGAACAACTGATGCAGCAGTTCGTCGACCAACTGTCGGGCAACATGCAACAGCTCACCCCCGAAGACATGGCGCGAATGAAAGACATGTTGTCTGAGTTGAATCAGATGATCGAGCGTCGGGAACGCGGTGAAGATCCGCAGTTCGAGGACTTCATGCAGAAGTATGGAGATTTCTTTCCCGAGAATCCTCAGTCGCTGGATGAACTACTTGAGATCATGGCGCAACGAATGCAGGCCATGCAGGCCCTGATGAATTCGATGACTCCGGAACAGCGCGCGCAGTTGCAGCAATTGTCCGAGCAGTTACTCGAGGACATGGATCTGCAGTTCCAAGTGCAGCAACTCGGTCAACACTTGCAGTCCATGTACCCGGCGCAAGGTTGGAACCGCGAGTACAACTTCGACGGGTCCCAGCAGATGGACATGGGCCAAGCCCTCCAGTCCATGCAACAGATGGGCCAACTAGACCAGCTCGAAAACCTCTTGCGTAACGCCACCAACCCGTCGGCTCTAGCCGAGGCCGACCTCGATCGGGTCCGTGAGCTGTTGGGTGACGATGCAGCTCGTTCGCTGGAACGCTTGGCTGAGCTTTCCAAGTTGTTGGAAGACGCTGGTCTCATCAATCGCACCGAAGGTCGACTCGAGCTCACACCGAAGGGTCTCCGTACGATCGGGAACAACGCACTACGTGACCTCTTCACGCGCCTGAACAAGGACAAATTCGGTCAGCACCGCATCGCAGCAGATGGCAGCGGGCACGAGCGCACCTACGACAGCAAACCGTATGAGTTCGGTGACCCGTTTCGCCTCGACTTGCAGCGCACCATCCGTAACGCATTGTCACGGCAGGGAAGTGGCACACCTGTTCAATTGACACCCGAGGACTTCGAGATCGAGCGAACTGAACACAGCACGCGTTCTTCGACCGTGTTGATGCTCGACTTGTCGATGTCCATGCCGATGCGGGGCAACTTCGTCCCCGCCAAAAAGGTGGCAATGGCGCTGCATTCATTGATCAGTTCGCAGTTTCCGCGTGACTTCCTCGGCCTCGTGGGCTTCAGCGAAACCGCCCACATTCTGCGACATGAACAACTGCCTGAGGTCAGCTGGGATCTTGCCTATGGCACGAACATGCAACATGGGTTCCGGCTCGCCCGCCAATTGCTCGCTCGTCAGACCGGAAGCAAGCAGATCATCATGATCACCGATGGTGAACCCACGGCTCACATCACTGCCTCTGGTGACGTGTATTTCAACTACCCACCTACCCGTGACACAGTCGAAGCAACCATGAAGGAAGTCATGCGATGCACCAAAGAGGACATTCGTATCAACTCGTTCGTGCTCGACGTCACTGGTGCCCTTCGCGCCTTCATCGAACAACTGACGCGTGTTAATCGCGGGCGGGCGTTCTTCACGACACCAGAGAATTTGGGTGACTTCGTGTTGGTCGACTTCCTCGACAGCAAGCGGCACACCTCGCGAGCCGGAAGCAGACGCTGACTGTCCGAGCGAACACGTGTTCGCAAAATACTTGCCACTTGCAAGGTCATGGACTTTTTGTCAGAATCACACCGTTGTAATTACAGTGGTTAGTTGACATAGGTGCGAAGTGGCTGTCCTCCCGGGCCGGTTTTTCACGAAGCGTCGCTCAGCCAAGAGCCCTATGGGGAGGACACAACATGATCGATTCACACAACGACGAACTGAGCCTTGAGCGCAGTTGGCAAGACTCAGCAAACTGCTTGGGAGTCGACCCCGATTTGTTCTTCCCCGAGCGTGGTGCATCTACTCGTGAAGCCAAAGAAGTGTGTCGTGGTTGTGTCGTACGCGGTGATTGTCTGGAATACGCACTTGCCAATGGTGAGAAGTTCGGCATCTGGGGTGGGCTGAGTGAGCGCGAGCGACGCCGTCTTCGTCGTCAACGTGCCCAAGCCAATCGCCGCACTGGCACTGACTAGTTTCGTCGCCGCGCTCGCTCAGCGAGCCGGAATTCAATTGTCTGTTCTGACGACACATCGAGTTGCTTCCATCTCGACGGCGGGATCGCGTCGAGCACGGCTCGCGGGATGAGTCCGACAAGTTCTGCTCCCTCAGTTTGTGTCAACTCGCTGACCGCGTCGAAAGCCTGGAAAGGGCCCAATTCCATTGGATTAATGAGGTTCATGCTGACCTGTACGCGGTCTCCCACCTGAAGCCCGAGTGCACGTAGAGAAGAGCCACGAATCGCCGCTGCAATCTTGCGTGCAGCCGTCACGTCGCTGTCGCGTAACCACACGTTGTACGCAACGAGAGCGTCTCGTGCGCCGACACAGACCGCACCTGCGTGTGGATGTGGCTCGAGCGGACCCACGTCGGGATCTAGATCCACGAATGCGTGTTGTCGAACATATGGCAGTGTTCGCTCTGGCCCGTACAAGAAAGCCGGTATGGCGAATTCTTCAGCCACCCAATGTGCGAATCGATCGCGCGCGGCGACCGCGTCATTCCGTGTCGATTCGAAAAGCGGCACGAATGGCACCACATCGATGACTCCGAGTCGTGGGTGCACGCCACTATGTGTCGAGATATCCAGTAACTCGACGGCTCGGCGAGTCAAGTCGCGGGCTGCCTGCTCGCCGACGAGTGTGAAGACACTGCGATTGTGATGGCGGTCGGTGTGGATGTCGAGCAGGTCATAGG
>DAIOTI010000080.1:0-6799 GCA_036752105.1 Ilumatobacteraceae bacterium
CACGGGACTACTGGTGGCTGATGACGCTCAGTTTGCTCAGACCATCGCAAGGGTTCTGGGTGATTCGGCGATGTGGGACGCAATGTCTGCTGGGGCGTTCGCCCACTCTCACAGCTTCTCTTGGGATGCGTGCGCCGAAAAGATTCTTCAGGTCATACACCACGAAGTATTGCGTCACGCCGCAGACGCGTAGACCCCGAGTCCGTAGACGACGACCCAAACAACCGCAAAAATCTGGATGTGTCGATCTTTGGCGAAAACTTCCTCAGGGGCGCTTCCCAGGCCCCGCTCTAGCACCAAGACGTAACGCAATACCGCCAGGATCATCGGGACGATCGAGAGTTCATAGAACGGAAACCGTGACATCTGCGTGGCGTTGTCGGCACTTTCGAAGGCCCACAAGCAGTAAGCCACCATGGTGGTGGTCACTGCCATTCCGATGATCATTCGGAGGTACGGCTCTGAGTACTCGGCAAGAATTGCCCGCGTTCGAGAGGCGCCACTACCCATTTCGCGAAGCTCTGCAAAACGTTTACCGGCGACTATGAAGAGTGAACCGAACGTGATGCAGATGACGAACCATTGCGACATGTTCGTCTCCGTTGCCACTGCACCGGCAACAGCTCGCAGCACGAACCCAGAGGCCACAATGGCAAGATCCACGAGCACCACGTGTTTGAGCTTCACGCTGTAAGCAAAGGTGAGAGCTGCGTAAAGACCCAGAACTACTGCAGTGTCTGGCCGTGGAACGGCGCTGAGTGCGACGCCCCCCACGACAAGCACAGTTCCCACGACCCGAGCTGATGCAAGGCCGATTCGTCCGCTCGCGATCGGACGTCGAGACTTCTTCGGGTGAAGTCTGTCCGCATCGACATCGAGTATGTCGTTCCAGAAATACAGTCCGCTGGAGACGAGACAGTACGCGACGAACACCAAGAGCGTGCGCGACAAGACATCTGATTCATCGAGCGAACCGAGCGCCCCTGGTGCGGCGAACACGAGAATGTTCTTCATCCACTGCTTCGGTCGAGCTTCCTTGAAGTACGCGCTCAACATGTTGGTTCGATGTCCCCGCGACTGACGTCATGAGCGCGGGCTGCACGTGCCAGCATCGCCCTATCGCCTGCAGAGTCTCCGTATGCATGGGTCAACCAGCTCAAGTCATCCGGCAACCCTCGGGACGTGGCCCAAGATTGCAAGCGTGCAACTTTTTCCGCACCGCGACAGTTGCTGCCCACCATTTCTCCGGTGTAGACGCCGTCGACTTGTGCCAAGTCCGTGCACAGCACGTGGTCGACTTCGAGATACGTCGCGAGATGCGAAAGATACGGACGAAGTGAAGCGGAGACGAGCACGACATCGTGACCCATCTGCTGATGCCAACGAAGGCGGGCAAGGGTGTCACGCCTCAACCACGACCGTGCGACCGTGGTGGCGAAGGAATGAGCGATCTGGTCGATCTCGGCGACTTCACGTCCGGAGAACACTTGTCGACAGAAGCGGGCCTTGACGTCGTCGCGACGCCTGGCCGCGATCGCTGTCGCAGATGAAGAAGTGGCCGCCACCAGTGTGCCGATCCCGCCCACACGACGCATGAAGGGCAACACACAGTCGCGCACAGTCAATGTGCCGTCGACATCAAACGCGGCAATATCGGACATGACCGCAGGCTAACTCGTGGTCGCTTCCGAGCCGATGATGTCGCTCATTGACTCCCAATATTCGGGCCAGCTCTTGCTCACCACATCAGAGTCGCAGACATCTACATAGTCGGCGGTCAGTGCAGCAAGACTCAACGCCATCGCGAGACGATGGTCATGATGTGTCTCGCAACGACCAGCGCCGAGAGAATCGACTCCATGGATGACTAGTCCGTCAGCCAGCACGTCGACGCGGGCCTCGATCTCACGCAACTCTGCGGCCAAGTCTCCCAGACGGTCGCTTTCTTTGTGTCGAATAAAGCCGACACCGGTGAGCGTGCTCGTGCCCGATGCTGTGGCGCACATCATGGCGACCGCAGGCACGAGGTCTGAACAATCAGACATGTCGACGTCGATTGCCTTCACTTCCACGTCAGCAGAACGCGACACCACCACATCGTTGTCGTCCACCTCGACGTCGGCTCCCATCGATACGGCGATGTCAAGAATGCGGCTGTCCCCTTGTAACGAAGCAGATGCCAGTCCAGGCACTCGCACTCTTCCTCCGGCGATGACCACCGCAGCAATAGGAAATGCTGCGGACGAGAAGTCCGGTTCGATTGCAAATCGACGTGCGACATACTCGCCATGTCGAATCTGGACAACATTGTCCGACACATCTACTTGAGCACCGAATGTCGACATGATGCTGGCAGTCATATGAATGTAGGACTCAGAGACCCTCGGTCCGTCGAGTTCGATGGTGAGGCCGCTCGGAAGATGTGGTGCGATCATCATGAGCGCAGACACGAACTGACTGCTGACATCCCCGGGAAGACGCACGTGGTGACCGATCATCCTCTCGGGCGGACGAGACACGGTGACCGGCAACCCGAACCCATCTAACTGTCGCTCGACTGTGAAGCCGAGGCTCACAAGGGCGTCGTGCAGCGGTGCCATCGGTCGTGCTCGTAATGCTGCGTCACCAGTGATGGTCAGCGGAGACTCACGAAGCGCACCAAGCGCCGTGAGAAATCGGGATGTCGTACCTGCCAAACGTGCATTGACCGTGACTGGATGACTTCCCAGCGATCCACCTTCGATCACCACGACATCGGCATCGACGTTCACCGAAATGCCCATGTCGCGCAAGCCGTCGAGGCATGCGATGACGTCGTCTCCACTAGGAACTCCTGTGAGTGTCGTGGTGCCGGGTGCAAGCGCAGCGATGATCAATGCTCTGTTTGCAGCACTCTTGGACCCAGGGACCACGACAGTGGCATTTATCGGTCCACGTCCTCGACGAGCACGTCTGAGGTGCGTCATGACGAAAGGCGCTGCAGGGCAGGCTTGAAGTTTCGAGCCAGCAAACCACCTCTGAATAGCTCGGCGTGTGCAGTTTCGATGAGCAAGACGATCACGCCACGGTCACCTTCTGCAGAGTGGACGACTTCGAAGTCATACGCATTGACGCCAAGTTCACCGGCGAGCGTAAGCACTTCTGCGGCGCCGCCTGGGCGGTCTGGAATCGGAATACGAACTTCAGTGAGCTCCGTGCTCGGCCCCACGCGCGAGGGCAAGTTCATACGCGCCCGACGGGCTCGGGACAGCCGCTCGAGAAGCGCACTTCGATCGCCTTGCTCGACGACGTCTCGCATGCTGGTGAGCCCCTCGATCAATTCGCTGAGTGCCCGAACGATCGCGGCCTGGTTCTGAGAACAGATGTCGAGCCATATTTCTGGTCGACCACCGGCGATACGTGTCATGTCGCGAAAACCGCCTGCAGCCAATTTCAGGAGTGCGACGTGTTCTTCGCTGCGTGAGTCTGCGAGGCCCATCAGTGTGGCTGCGGTGAGATGCGGTACGTGACTGATGACCGCGACGAGATCATCATGTCGATCTGCCGGTAGCACCACGACTTCCGCCCCGAGCGTGTTCACCACGCCGGCAACTGTCGCAAAGGTGTCGTCAGACGACGCACCTGGTGTCAACACCCAGATCGCACCTTCGAACATCGATGAATCTGCGCCATCGAGACCATCGAGCTCTGAACCGGCCATCGGATGCCCGCCGACAAAACGCGGTGACGCGACTGCTGCCACGAGCCGAGACTTGACCGAGCCGACATCGGTGACTACCCCACGGGTATTTTGCAACAGTGCGACGACTGTTTGTTCAGACTCGTCAGCTGGAGTGGCCACGAAGCTGATTGATGCCTCCACATTTGTGCCCACTTCATGAATGACGCCGCGCTCGAGTGCTGCCTCTTGACGTGATGCATCGAGGTCGCTGCCCCACACGGTCCAGCCACGATCTTGTAATGCAAGTGCCACAGATCCACCGATAAGGCCGAGACCGACGACATTGGCCACCTTCGCCGACATCATGCGATCGCGAGAGTCGTTCGCTTGGGGACCATCAGACACAGGCTCAGAGCGTACCCACGCCTGCTGCAGTGTTCCTGAGAGTTATCACCTCGTGGGGCGTCAGATGGCGAAACTTCCCAGGAGGTGTGCGCTGGTCGCGAATCGGTCCGATGCGCACACGCACAAGCCGAGTCACCGGATATCCGACTGCTTCACACATCCGACGAATCTGACGATTACGGCCCTCATGAATCACGATGCGCAAGACACCACTTTCTGGCTGGGATACCGTCGCCGGCGACGTCAAGCCGTCCTCCAACTCGACACCGCTACGCAGTCGTCGGATTGCCGAATTCGAGACACCGTCGACACCACACTGCACTTCCGCCAGATACTCCTTTTCGACGCCCTTGCTCGGATGGGTCACGAGATGTGCCAGGTCGCCATCGTTCGTGATGATCAAGAGCCCCTCAGTGTCCATGTCCAAGCGTCCCACCGGAAATACGCGAGGATCAGCCGGTACAAGCTCGAGAACTGTCTGTCGACCATGTGTGTCCTCTGCTGTCGTCACGACGCCGCGAGGCTTGTTCAACAAGTAGTACACGACATCAGGCCGTACACCAACAGGTGCCCCATCGACACATACCGCGTCGCTCTCCTCGTTGATCCTTCGACCAAGTTCAGCAATTTCGCCGTTCACCGTCACGCGACCGGCGGCGATGATGTCCTCACACACACGACGCGACCCATAGCCGATTCGAGCCAAAACTTTTTGCAGACGTTCACCCGGAACACCACCCGCAATGTCGCTCATGTCAGGCAACTACTCATCTCACCTGTGGAACAGCGTCACTCAACAACTTGATCTGAAGACTCAACGGCTTCACCGGCTGATGCCAACTCTTCGACTTCAGCGGCAGCTCGCAAGGTCTTCTCCAACGTCTCCACGATGGAGGCGTCAGGAACAAACGAAGCAATCGGCGGTAAGTCTTCGAGTGTGGCGATACCAAGTTTCTCCAGAAACAACTGTGTGGTTCCCCACATCACGGCTTGCCCAGGACCGTTGTCGCGACCGACCGGCGCGATATAGGCACGCCCGTGCAATGTACGCATCACCGCATCTGGATCGACTCCACGAATCGAGGCGATCTGCATTCGAGAAATTGGTTGTTTGTAGGCGATGATCGCGAGCGGCTCAAGTGCCGCCCCGGACAATCTGGCACGCTGTCCATCCAACACGAAGCGCTCGACGTACGGCGCCATGTCTGGATGAGTCTGAAATCTCCAACCACCTGCGACTTTTGCCAACTGAAATCCGTGTCCAGCTTCTTCGTACGTCCGGGCAAGTTCTCCACACAAGGCTTCGATGTCTGCAGTCGGCAATTCGAGTAGTTGCGCCATCAACTCAGTACGCACAGGTTCGGTTGCAACCATGATCATGGCTTCGATTGCGCGTACGACGTCAGTATCCAACATGTCAGCCCTCGTAATCGTCGATCTGCATGGCTTCGTCACCCAAGTCAGGCCCACGACCGGTCCACTCAATCTGAATGTCACCGACCTTGTCCGACTGGTCGATCTCTATGTAGCCCTGTTTGTACATCTCGAGAATCGCCAAGAAGTGCACGATGACTTCGAGTCGCTCCACCAAGTTGTGGACCATCTGCCGAAATGTCGTGCGTCCGGTCAGAGGCAAAGTCGACATCAATCCACCGACGGCTTCGGCGACAGTGAACCGAATTGGAGACATGTGGAAGAGGCTGAGTGAGGGCTCTGTTCGAGGTGTGATAGCGCGGACAAATCCTGCCTGCAATTTCGCGACGGTCATGCCCTCGAGCGGATCAGGAGACAATGCGGCGAAGTGCTCCTCGGGACCCGTGATGCGACCATACGTGCGGTCGGCGTCATCGACGTATCGGCTGAGGATGCGGGCCACGTCTTTGAAGGTCTTGCACTCCAGCAGCCTCGCAAGCAGCATGTCTCGCTCTTCCCACAAAGCCAGGTCGTCGTCGAGATCGACGTTTTCCCGACCAGGCAACAAGCGACGGGCCTTCAGCTCGACGAGCGTCGCTGCGATCAGAAGAAACTCTGTCGCGACGTCGAGATCCAACTCTTGCATCCGCGACAACTCTTGCAAGTACGCATCGACAATGGTCGAGAGGGAAATCTCATGGATGTCCACTTCTTCACGAAGTATCAAGTGCAGAAGTAGATCAAATGGGCCCTCATAAACTGGAGTTGCCACATCAATCGCCACGCCCACAGGCTAGTTTCTGCTCCGTGACGAGAGTGCTTTCTTGCATACAGCCGACGGGAGTGGTCCATCTCGGCAACCATCTCGGAGCCCTGCGCAATTGGGTGAGCGGACAGCACCAAGCCGACGTGTTCCATGGGATCGTCGATTTGCATGCCCTCACCGTCACCGACACTCCTGGGGTGCTCGGTCGCCAGACCCTCGAGCTCGCAGCCATGCTGTTCGCTGTCGGATTAGATCCGGACGTCGCCACGGTTTTCGTTCAGAGCCACATCCACGAACACAGTGAACTGGCGTGGATCATGGAGTGCACCGTTTCTTTCGGCGAGCTGAGCCGCATGACGCAGTTCAAGGACAAATCTTCGAAGCGAGAAACCGACTTCGTCTCCGCAGGGTTGTTCACATACCCTGCACTTCAGGCCGCCGACATCGTGCTCTATGACGCAGAAGAGGTTCCTGTCGGAGACGATCAGCGTCAGCACATTGAGATCACTCGCGACATCGCCATTCGATTCAACCATCGATTCGGAGACACACTC
>DAIOTI010000081.1:0-6759 GCA_036752105.1 Ilumatobacteraceae bacterium
CGCCAGAGGCTTGCGCATGGTGGGACATCACGCCGGCCGGCAACTTCGAAGGCCGATCGATTCCCAACCGCATCGCCCATCGCGACGAACAACTTCTTCCCAGCCACCTGGCGCATTCGCGAGCTGCGTTGTTTGCTGCACGTGCCACGCGACCGAGACCCGGATTAGACGACAAGGTGCTGACGGAATGGAACGCCATGATGCTCTCAAGTCTCTGCGAGGCTGCCGCAGCTTTCGGCCGACAGGACTGGCGAGATGCAGCTGTGGCGAACGGTGAATTCCTCGTCTCAGCTCTTCGTTCCGACGATGGGCGCTGGCATCGAAGCTGGCAAGCCGACGCAAGCCCCCAAGCACGCCACGATGCACTTGCGCATGATCTTGCCCAAGCCGTCGATGCGTTCACCCGCTTGTATGAGTTGACTGGCGAGGCGCGATGGATGACCGTTGCCATCGAGGTCGCAGACAGACTCATCAATGACTTCTGGGATTCGGAAAATGGCGGGCTCTTCACAACGAGCAGACATGCAGAGCGCCTCATCGTGAGAGCAAAGGACATCATGGACAACGCAACTGCATCCGCACAGTCGGTCGCAGCCAACGCGTTCGTGCGCTTGGGAGCCCTTACCGGACGCATGGACCTCATCGAACGCGCGGATGAGCTGATTGCACTCTGTTCCTCGACGTTCCGGCGGGCACCTTCAGCTTTCTGCAACCTTGCATTAGCGATACATCTACGAGTCGTCGGCACGACCGAGATCGCGATCACCGGGTCCAGGCCCGACTTGCTCGACGAGGTTCGGTCAACGTGGCGCCCGACGGCCGTCGTCGGATGGGGCGAGCGTTTTGATTCGCCTCTGTGGAATGGTCGCGACGGAGAACGCGCTTACGTGTGCCGTGACCACGTGTGCAACGCACCAGTGTCAGATCGAGCGGCACTTCAGCAGGTGCTTGCTACCACTTACCCCAATGGATGAAGTCTGACGACGCGCGCGAAGGTCGCGTGGCACTTCGTCCAGGCACATCTGAGCCATCCGGAAAACCAGTCGCGATTGCGCCGATCAACTCGAGATGCGACGGAATCTCGAGAGACTCACGCAATTGCTGCTCACCGTTGAAGACTGCAAAAAAGAGCGATCCCAGACCTGCATCGTCGAGTGCATAGAGCAATGTCATCACCGCAAATGAGGCATCGACGGTCCAGTATTTGACCGACCACGCGTCAGGTCCGTTTCCGAGGCCGGTGTGTGCTTTGTCAGTTTCCGAATACCGCTCGACATAGGCGGTGGGATCGGCGAGCGCAATCGCAATGACCGGCGCTCGTAGAAGTCCGGGCCATGCAAATGATTGTCGGCGCTCGGCCGGCAGCGTGCACGACCAGAACTTTTCGGTGTGAGAGCCTTCGAGAACGACAAGTTCCCAACCCTGCGTCTTGCCGGCACTCGGTGACAGTCGGGCCAAGTCAACGCATTGTTCGATCACGTGTCGACTGACCGGCGCCCTATCGAAGGACCGACGCATACGTCGGGAACGAACGAGTGTCTCGAACTCCATGAACTGTCACCGCGACCGAAGACGAGGTCCGCCGATTTAGCGTTGACCCAACTTGAGGAGACTTTCGGTCATCGTCCAGCCATGGACGATGAGAACGCCACCCTTCTTGTCGTTCACGTCCTTGAACTGCTCGACGATGTCGGCTTTCAACTTCTCCGGCTTGGTCGATTCATGATCGATAAAGCCAGTTCGGGCGTTTGACTGAACCACGAAGGATTGTTCGTCGTAGGTCGCGTCGACCCCGAAACGCTTGGCAAGACGTCGACCCCATGCACGCTCTTCACCTACGGCCCTGTGACCGGGTCGAGGAATGATGTCGCTCAGACTCTTGAAGGCCTCGAGGCCATCGGCACGAACGAAACGTGAGCCGATGACGACGTCTTCGTCGGGAAAGGCCATGAGAGCTCGGTGGTAGGCCTCGGACATGAGGCCCTTCAAGACCGAATCGCGCTTGCCGGTCTTTTTCACACTCATGAGGCCGAGCAGCACACACGGCGTTCCGCCGATGCGCTCGAGAGTCGAGAACGTGAACCCGACGAGCTTTCCACCGTCTCGAGCAGACGTGAAAAGGACCCAGTCCTCTTTTGCCTTGGACAAAGTTCCGATGTCGAACGCACCGCCCATGGACGCCAAATCATCGAGATCGGTGTCGGTCAGTGCGCTGCAGTCTTGGGTGGCGACTTCGAGTGTCATCGATTTCGTCCGCTCCACATTGGCTCGAGGCCGCGCCCCGTGCGCTAGCCGTAAGAGTTCCCTAGTCTGCCACCGAAACGCCGATTTTCATGAAAGAGAAGGTCGGAATTTGGGCTGCGAGCCCCACGACAAGGCTTACAAGGCCACCACGCTGGGCCCGAAAGCAACGCGCAACGGCCCAAGAACCTTGTCGAAGTCGACGGTCACCTCATCTCCGAGAGACATCTCGAGGCCATTTCCGAGATGTAGCACCACAGGACAGTCCCCGGGATGCTCGATGAGAATGTGCTTCAAGGCATCAACGCGCTCTTCGGACAATCCGTGCGTCGCCAATTGAAGGTGCAACGCCGTTGGTCGATCGCGAAGATTTTCGACGACGGTAATGCGCTGCGCAGACACACTGATGCGGTTTTCGTCACGCCTATTCAGCCGACCCGTGACAGTGACGATTGCATCGTCTCGCAACAAATGTCCGTACTCCGACAACGCTCGCGTGAACACGGTGACTTCGATAGACGCTTCGAGGTCTTCGAGCACGAAAGTCGCCATTTGGTCACCTTTTCTGGTGTATCGACGATTGAGCATCGTCACCACCCCACCGATCACCACCGGACCATCCTCACGACCCTGGAGTTCGGCGATACCACAGTCGACCTTTCGACGCAGGGCTGACTGGACACCCATGAGCGGATGATCCGAGATGTACAGACCGAGCATCTCTTTTTCGAACCGCAGCTGGTCGGATTTGTCGAATTGAAGATCTGGAATGGGAATGCGCTCACTCCACCCACCGTCTTCCTCCGAAGCTTCCCCGAACAGGCTCATGACCCCGCGTTCACGCTCGCGCCTTCGCGAGATTGTTGTGTCGACGATTTGTTCGAACACTGTCAAGAGTCCGCGCCGAGGATGTCCGAGCTGATCGAAGGCACCCGACTTGATGAGTGATTCGACCGCACGCTTGTTGAGCGCTGGTTCAGGGACGCGCTCGACAAAGTCATGAAACGACTCAAAGGGCCCGTTGGCTTCTCTCTCGTTCACGATGAGCTCGACGAGACCCTCACCCACATTTCGAATGGCTGCGAGACCGAAGTAAATGGTGCGCTGCTCATCTTCGACGATCGCCACGAAATCGGACTGTGACAAGTTGATGTCGGGATTGAGGACCGAGATTTCCGACGCACGCGCGTCAGCGAGATGCACTGCGGCCTTCTCATAGTTTCCTTTCACCGAGGTGAGGAGACACGCGGTGTATTCGACCGGATAATGAGCCTTCAGGTATGCGGTCTGATAGGACACCAATCCGTAGCCGTAGGCGTGACTCTTGTTGAAGGCGTAATCCGCAAAACCTTCAATGATGTTGAAGAGCTCAGTTCCGAGCTTCTCCGGGTAGCCGGTGTTCACACAACCCGTGACGAACTGCTCGCGCTCTTTCGCCATCAGCTCGCGGATCTTCTTGCCACATGCTTTTCTCAAGTTGTCCGCCTGGGCCAGCGAGTAGCCGGCGAACTTCTGCGCGACGCGCATCATGCTCTCTTGATAAACCATGAGACCGAAGGTGTCGGCCAACAATTCACGAGCGTCGTCGTGGAAATACGAGATCGATTTGCGGCTGTTCTTGAAGTCTGCATAATCGTTGTGCATGTTGGCACCCATCGGACCCGGGCGATACAGCGCAATGACCGCAGCAACATCATCAAACGATGTTGGTTTCATGCTGCGTAGAAGTGCCCGCATCGGTGGAGACTCGAGCTGGAACACGCCGATGGTGTCGCCACGCCCCAACAATTCGTAAGTCAACTTGTCGTCGAGTGGCACCGCGTCGATGGTGAACTCGGGATGTCGCGTGGCTCGAATCATTGCCACCGTGTCGGTGATGACGTCAAGGTTGCGCAACCCGAGAAAGTCCATCTTCAAAAGACCCAGTTCCTCGACGGCGTGCATCTCGTACTGAGTGACGATCGGAGCGTCTTCTGGGGCTCCGTCACCCGTGGGCTTGCGCTGAATCGGGAGATACTCCGTCAGTGGGTCGCGTGTGATCACGACAGCAGCGGCGTGTATGCCATCGCTTCGCTTCAGCCCTTCGAGCTTTGTGGCGATCTCGACGACTTTCTTGACGTCATCGTCGGACTCGAACATGTCGCGCAGATCCGATGCAGCGCGATAACCATCGCGATGCGCATCACTTTCCTCGAAGCAATAACGCAATGGCGTGTCTCGTCCCATCACCAACGGCGGCATCGCCTTGGCAATACGATCTCCCACCGCGTAGTCGTAGCCAAGCACTCGCGCAGCATCACGAACTGCGTTTCGGGCCTTGATGGTGGAGAACGTGACGATCTGGGCGACATGATCGCGACCGTACGTGTCGGCGGCGTAGCGGATCATGGTGTCGCGATATCGCGAGTCGAAGTCCATGTCGATGTCTGGCATCGAAACGCGACTCGGGTTGAGGAAGCGCTCGAAGAGCAAGTCGTACTTCAACGGGTCGAGATCAGTGATGCGAAGGCAATACGCCACCGCGCAGCCTGCAGCCGAGCCACGACCTGGGCCGACGCGAATTCCGTTCTCGCGTGCGAAGCGGATGAGATCCCACACTATGAGGAAGTACGAGGCGAAGCCCATCGACGTGATGACACCGAGTTCATATGTGAGGCGTTCTTGGATGTCGGGCGACAAGTTGTTTCCCCATCGCTCGCGCGCTCCGTCCCATGTGAGTTTCTCGAGATATTGCGAATCGGTGGTGAAGCCAGATGGAATGGGGAATTCAGGCAATTTTGGAACATTGAACTCAATGTCGATGTTGGCGCGCTCTGCAATCCAGAGCGTGTTGTCACATGCAGACGGAACCTCACTCCACAGTTGGCGCATCTCTTGGGCCGTCTTCAGATAGTGCTCACAGCCGGTGAATTTGAATCGATCTGCATCGCTCATTCGCGACGCGGTCTGCACACACAGCAAGGCATCGTGTGCCTCATGATCTGATCGGCTGACATAGTGCGAGTCGTTCGTGGCGATGACTGGTGCACCGATCTTGCGTGCGATTTCGATGAGCATCGGATTGGTCCGTTGCTGTTCAGGAATGCCGTGATCCTGTAGCTCGACGAAGAGGTTGTCCTTGCCAAAGATGTCTTGCAGACGTGCTGCCTTCTGAAGTGCGCCTTTTTCGTCACCGTTGACGAGCGACTGAAGCACGTGCCCTCCAAGACAACCAGTGGTGGCGATGAGCCCCTCGTTGTAGGTGGCTAGCAACTCCCAGTCGACTCGTGGCTTGTAGTGGTACCCCTCGAGAAACGCCCTGCTCGCCAATTGAATGAGATTTCGATAGCCGACGTTGTTCTCGGCGAGCAGAGTGAGGTGGTAGTAGAGCTTCTTGCCGCCGTCGCCCGACCCACCGTTGTCGTCGAATCGACCGCGTCGAGCGATTCGTTCACTGCGATGGTCGTGAGCCATGTACGCCTCGGTGCCGAGGATGGGCTTGATGCCTTGGCGTCGACATTCCTTGTAGAACTCGATGACGCCATACATGTTGCCGTGGTCGGGGATCCCGAGAGCCGGCTGTCCGTCTTCGACTGCTTTTGCGACCAGTTCTTCGAGTTTCGCTGCGCCGTCGAGCATCGAGTACTCGGTGTGGACATGAAGGTGAGTGAATGACTCTCCCACCTCTGCCACCTCCCTTGTCTCATTTTGTGCGCACCGCGATGTGTGTCGCCGAAATTAGCAGTCGGGTGTGCCAGGTCAGAGGTACGTGCCGCCTTGGCCCGTCTGACCAGGACGTTGCGGCGCCTGAATCTGACGCATTTGTTCGAGTTGTTGACGGGCTGCGAGTTGTTGTGCGAACAAGGTGGCCTGAATTCCGTGAAACAACCCTTCCAGCCATCCGACAAGTTGGGCTTTTGCCACTCGCAACTCTGACTCACTCGGAACTTCGCCTTCCCTGAACGGAAGTGCAAGCATCTTCAATTCTTCAGCCAGGTCAGGTGACACCGCTTCAGAGATTTCGACGATCGAACGGTCATAGATTTCTGCGAGACGCTCGCGACTCGGTTCATCGAGTGTGGTACCGCGAACTTCATCGAGAAGTTGCTTCACCATCGACCCGATTCGCATGACCTTCGCAGGTTCGGTCACCGATTCGGTTTCCACTTGGTCCACACGCCCGTCGCTTTCTGGCGAAACGCTTGCCGTGAATGCACCAGACATGTTGTTCGGCAGTACTTCAGGGCTCGCGATGTGCTCGGGATTGGTGAGATGTTGGGGGTCAGGGAAATTGCTCACTCTGTCAGTCTGCCAAGCACATCGCCAGTGTTCACACCGAGCGGACCAGAGTCAGACCTCAGCTGCAAGAAACGGCACATACATCTCGTCTGCGGTGAGCGAACCGTGCCGACACACCAGGTCAAATGGGCCAGAGTCAGCAGGGTCCTCGAACGACACGGCCGATGATGCAACGAGAGCAACGTCACCGAGGCGACGTTCGACGTCGGGCGTCACTCGTGGCCCGAGCCAGCCCTCGTC
>DAIOTI010000082.1:0-6755 GCA_036752105.1 Ilumatobacteraceae bacterium
AAAAGGTTCGAAGATCCGTGTGTCGATTGACGCTCCCGGCGGCAACCGCGCCGAATGGGAATTCCGCACCATTGCTAATGGAGAGACGGTGTCCATTGCACGCAACTCGGTGCATCCGACGTCGTTCGTGTTTCCAGTGGTGGCTGGCATCGAAGTACCTGCGTCACTTCCGACGTGTTCACTTCGTGGCCAGCCATGCAGGAAAGCATCGTGAGCGACGCACAAGAGTTCTGGAATGGTCGTTTCGCTAGTGACGACCACACCTACGGCACACAGCCGAATGATTTCCTCGTGGAGGCACTAGAAAACGAAACCATCGGTCGTGCCTTCTCGCTGGGCGAAGGTGAAGGACGCAACGCCGTGTGGATGGCCGAACGCGGTGGCCAGGTCGCGTCAATCGATGCGTCAGATCGAGGAGTCGCCAAGACTCTCGCACTCGCAGAAGAACGCGGTGTTTCTGTCGCGGCACAACACGGATTTCTCGAAGATCTCACTCTTGCTGATGGTCGCTACGACACCATCATCTCGATCTTTGCTCACACGGACCCTGGCCTTCGTCGACAGTTGCACCGCAAGATTGTCGACGCATTGGCACCCGGTGGAGTGGTGGTCATCGAGGCGTATTCCCCGCGTCAACTCGCACATGGCACCGGTGGACCTCGTGATGAACGCTTGCTGGTGACCGTGGAAGACCTGCGCGAGGAACTTGCGGGCCTGCACTTCGAGATACTTCACGAGGTCGAACGTGACGTGGTCGAAGGCACCTTGCACACCGGTCGTGCGGCGGTGGTGCAGTGCAAGGCTCGTAAACCGCGCTGAACACCACTGCCTGGGTGGCAGAAAGTGTCCACTAACTCCGAGTACTTGACTCTTTAGGTGTAGTGAAGAAACGTGAAAAAGCGTGTCCCGTAGCATCGGAGGTCGCATGGACGAACAGTCATTCGTGGGGGCGCTGCGCGCCGGTGACCCCCAGGGGCTTGCCGCGTTCTACGACCAGTACGCAGACAAGTTGTACGACTTCGCTCGGCGCCAACTTCGCGATGCAGCCTTGGCAGCCGACGTGGTGCACGACACGGTACTCATCGTGAATTCACGGATCGGGCAACTGCGCGACGACGGCAAGTTCCGTGCGTGGGTGTATGCAATCGCACGCAATGAGGTACGTGCAAAGGCACGGGCACGATCGCGCGCAGTTCCCACCGACGACATACCCGATGCAACCACCGACCCCGACTTCGCAGGAGACTTCGAGCGGCGTGAGCTGGCGCGGGTGGTCGACGAAGCAGCAGCTGGTCTCACCGAGCGAGAGCTCGAGGTGTTTCACCTGTTTGCTCGTCAAGGGTTGAGCGGGGAAGAGATCGCGACGGCACTCGACGTGTCACTGGCAAATGCCCACAAGTTGGTGCAGCGAGTGCGCGAACGCATCAGTCGATCTGCCGGCGCACTGTTGGTTGCACGGCAGGGAAGTCGTGATTGCGCCGAACTTGCCGAAGTGCTGACAGAGTGGGACGGCAAGTTCTCGCCACTGTGGCGCAAACGCATCGCACGGCATGTCGACGACTGTGCGGAATGCGAGAAGAAGCGCGCCGTACTACTCGCCCCTGGTGGCGCAGTTCTTGCAGCACCATTCCTATTGGCGCCGTCTGCGCTGCGCGAGCGCATTCTCACCTCGGCTGCACGAGGCGCCGTGGTGCAGCCGTCGCCCACCTCGCGAGGTCGACTCTTTGGCAACAAGAAAGTGTTCGTCGGCTCTGCAGCTGCCGTGGTGTTGGTTGTCAGTACTGTGTTGACAGTCGGCGCGAATCGCTCGGTCGCACCATCGGTCGATGTCGCAACCACTGTTGTGACCACAACGACCGCAGCCGTCGACACGACCACCACTGTCGATGTGAGCGTCACCACGACGACAGAGTCACCAGTCACCAATGTGACTCGCAAGCCGCAAACGACGGTGGTGAACACGCAGCCACCACGCCCCACGGCAGCCACCTCTGCACCTACACCATCGGTTGCGACTGCAGTGACATCACCTGTACCGGCAGTTTCCGTTGCAACGACACTTGCCGCCACACCTCAAACAACGGCGGCAGGCACTGCGCAGCAAGCGCAAGTGCCGACAACAACTGTGGCTGCTCCGGCCGTGAAGGTGACATTGCCCACGGTGAACACCAAGCCGGTGTTCGTCACCACCACGACAGTCGCCACCAACGCTGCTCCGGTCATCACGCAGTTCTCGTGCAAATGGGACGGCAAGGGATACTTCGTGATGCTCGATGTGGTCGACCCGAACGGCGACGCGATTCTGAAGAACTCGGTGCGCGAGAGCAACTCAAACCCCGTGTTCGCCGTCGATGCCTCAAAGACTGGGTCGACGGCTCGTTACTTCGGCACTGTCGTTTCCACGTCGCCCAAGCTGACGGTCACGTACTTTGCCAAAGACGTGAAAGGCGCCCAAGGGTCGCTCACCCGGGTGCTGTCCTCGTCGGCCTGTGCCTGACGCGCCGTTCCCACCACTTTCGAAAAGTGTCCACTGATCTCTTGCTCGTGACTCTGTTTCTCTGAACGGCGGGCGAGGTCTGCCGAGGAAGGCAGAAGGGCAATGAGAACTCGCACGTTGATGACCGGTGCGCTGGTGACCGTGGTGATGGGCGCGCTGGCACCCACCGCACCCGCGCTCGCCGCCGATGTGGCACCAAGTGCTGCGGCGAACGGTTCGGTGGCGGCAGGGCTGAAACACAGTTGTGCGGTGACCGCTGCGCGCACGGTGAAGTGTTGGGGCGACAACACGTTCGGCCAGTTGGGAACAGGCGACTTCGATTCATCGGTGACAGCGCGCACGGTGTCGGGCCTCGTCGATGTGACGAGCGTTGAAGCCGGGCGAGACCACACTTGCGCCATGACCGCATCAGGCGAAGTGTGGTGTTGGGGCGACAACGGTTTTGGCCAATTGGGCACCAATGGACGGTCGTCGACCACGCCTGTTCGCCTCGGCGCACTGTCATCGGTGGTGCAGATCTCTGCTCGCGACTTCACCACCTGCGCACTCACGTCGACTGCAGAACTGTTCTGTTGGGGTCGCAATGCAGAAGGCGAGTTGGGCGTGGGCGATCGCAGCCCGCGCTACGAACCAGCGCGCGTGGTGTTTCCAAATGGTGTTCGCATCACGCAGGTGTCTGCAGGGTCGCGTCACACGTGTGCTGTCAGCACGGTGGGTGAGCTGTGGTGCTGGGGTTCTGCCACTGGAAGTCGGCTCGGTGTGTTCGACGGCGTGCGTTCGTTGACACCGGTCAAGGTCGTCGCCGATGTCGGTACTGACAAGCTCGTGTCTGTAGCAGCCGGTTGGGCGGCCACGTGCACGCTCAACGTTGCTGGTGAGGCGTATTGCTTCGGCACCAATTCATACGGCGGGCTTGGCAATGGTCAGTTCAGTGAGTCTGCGATACCTGCGCTCGTGGTGATGCCGCGCGGTGTCACGGTGCGCGGGCCGATCGACATGAGTGAACACTTCTGCATGATCGGTAGCGACGACAAGGTGTATTGCTTCGGTCGCAATGATGCACGTCAGGCCGCGTCGCTCGATCAGTTGTCTGTCATGTGGGCCACTCCGGTGAACACTTCCACCTCGGCGACAGCGACGTTCGGTGACGGCGTTCAAGCTCTCACGGTCGGAACGTTGCACTCATGTGCATTGCTACGAAGTGGAGACATCACATGTTGGGGATCAAATGATGCCGGCCAACTCGGTGACGGAAATTCGTCACCGGCTCAACCTCCGGTGCGCGCACTCGACGTGGTCGGTGCGCAGCAACTTCCACCGCAAGCACCGGCCGAGCCACCCGCAGTCGCCGAACCGGCCCCTGTGGCGCCGGTAACTCCGGTACCTGATCAGCCTCGTCAGATTGACGAGGTCGTGCTGACGCCACCAGTCACGGACTCCACGAGTACTACTGGCATCGTGTCAGAGCAGTCGTCTGCACCACAGGCCGGCGTTCCGCAAGCCGCTCAAGTGGCAACTCAGCAGGTAAGTGCACAGAAGCCGAAGGTGCTGCGGTTGCGCGTCGGCAGTTTCCTCGTTGGCCGCGACATTGCGCGTCGTGTGGGTTTCACCTACAAGGGGCCACGTATCGCATCAGCCACCATGTTGGTTCCGAAAGGTCAGCGGGCCTGCACCACGGTGTCGTATGCCATCAAAGGTCTACGTGCAGGCACCTGCAAGGTGATGCTGTTGTCGATCGGTCGAAACGGTGCGCGCACCACGCAACACGTCGAAGTGAAGGTGGTCAAGACCCCTTCCACGCGATGAGCGCTCAACTGCCAGGCGCGGGGTCGACGTCACGTGTTTCGGTGAAGTCGAACGAGAGCCGACGCTCGGCGAAGAACCATCGTCCGTCACGCCGCACGTATCGGTCGTGATAGCGAATCGACATCACCTTGTTCCTTCTCCGAGATGGTGTCGAGTCAGGGTCACGGTTGTCGGTGTAGATGTGTTGTGCATTGCAATACGTCTCGCCGACAGCCGTGTCGCTGATCTCCGCGTCGAAGTCGACGCGTTGTTGGCCCAGCATGTGACTGGTCAGCTCGTAGCGCAAGAGACCCTGCATCGCTTCGATGATCTCGCCACGTCCGTTGCGCACATACCGTTGCACCGAACCGTCATAACCACTCAGTACACCGTCTGGAAGAAACAACTTCGACACGGCGTCAAATTCTCGTGAGTCGACGAAGTGCGCATAGTCTTCGACCAGGCGACGCAATTCGTAGCGGTCGTCGAGGCGATGGTTCGTCACGGCTGTTCCTCGATCAGAAAGATGCGTCGTAGCGACGCTTGATGTCTGCCAGCACACCCGGGGCGTCTTCCATGGTCTTCGCGAACATGTGCAACGGCAGATGAATTGCCGTGGCGCCTGCGTCGACGAGCGCAGGCACGTGCTCCATCGACTTCGCCAGATCGAACGTACCGTCCTCGTTGCGCACGAGTGGTAGCGGACCTTGCACGCGAAGTTGTTCGGGGTCACGCCCACGTGCGGCCATCGCCTCTTTCACAGTGCGTGCACCTTCGCGGACTCCTTCAATTGATTCGCCCATGATCGGAATCCACCCACTTGCCCAGCGAGCCATGCGCGACAAGCTGGTGGGGGTGAACGTACCGGCGAACCACAATGGAATGCCACCGTGTTGCACAGGCTTCGGCACCACATAAATGTCGTCGAAGTTGACGGTGGGCGAGTGGTAACTCGCGGGAGTGTTGTTCCACAATTCGACGACGGCTCCCATCACGTCGGTGAAGATGCGACCTCGCTTGTCCCAATCAAGACCTGCTGCGTCGTACTCTTCCCGTTGCCACCCGATGCCGACACCAAGGTCCAAGCGACCGTTGCACATCACATCGAGTGTTGCGGTTGTCTTTGCGAACAACGTCGCACCACGCAGCGACGGCAACACCACACCGGTACCAAGTCGAATACGCGATGTGCGCGCAGCGATACCCGCGAGCAATGTGAGAGGTTCTGGCCACTGTGCATCTGGCGGTGTTGGAAACTTTCCCCAGCGGTACTCGTGAGTGTTGTTGCCCATCACCACGTGGTCGACCACCACCACGCGGTCAAGTCCGGCATCTTCGACCATTGGTCCAAAATCAAGGAACCGACGCCAATCACCATTCGGCATCCATGGTCCGAAATTGGGAAGGCCGACGGAAAGGAGAGGTCGTGAGGTCATGTGTCCATTCTGGTCGCTTTACTCTCGGCATCGGCCAGTCTCTGGTTGTGGGGTGTTCAGGCACTGCCGGACTCGTTAGAATTTCAGGCAATACGAGGTATCACTTTGACGGTCATGCCTCGTATTGGAATACGACAGGGGAGGAACCATGTTCATCCGTAAGTTCATTGCCGGAGCGACCATCGCATCTGGTCTCGCTATCGCAGGTGGTGCGAATGTCGCGCTCGCCTGCCCGTACACCTTGCAGCAGATCACATCGACGCCGTCAATTGCTCAGCAGATCATGACAAGTCCGACGTTGCAACAGCAGTGTGCGTCGCTGATGCAGGGTAGTGGTGGAACAACGATGCCGTCAGCGCCTCCGAGTGGCACTCCGACATCAAGTACACCCACTTCGGGCTCGATCCCCGCCAGCATGCCAACAGGTGGTATGCCAACGTCCAGCGCACCACCGGCAGGTAGTGCGACATGTCTGGTTTCTTAGTCGATCATCAAGATGATGGACCAGAAGAATTTCCAAACCATGTTGCTGGGTCAACCTGCATGTTCGTCGAAGTCCTCACTTGTCGGTACCGGTCTCACCTCTATGCCGACGGGTGGTTCAATGCCCACTACCGGTGGGGCAACTGGTGGCATGCAGATGCCAAGTGGTGGCACCTCGATGTTCACACCAACATCGACCACCTGCACACTCGCCGCTGAGATGGGCACCACGAAGCCAGAAGACATGATGAAGAAGTTCGAGGCTTTGTCGAACGAACAGAAGATGGCATGTTCATCGGCGTTCAACGCGGCGATGAAGTCGCAGGCCACCATGATGCCTCCGGCAGGAAGTGTTCAGTTGCCCACCAACATGGCGCAGTTCGATCCCAGCAAGATGAGCCAGCTCATGCCGACGCAGATGATGAACTTCACGCCGACGCAGATTGCCCAGATGAAGCCCACGGCGATCGCCGGAATGACAGCATCTCAGTTCACCATGTTGCCGCCGACGGCGATGGCTGGTTTCAAGCCTGAGCAGATGGCAAAGATGGCGG
>DAIOTI010000083.1:0-3490 GCA_036752105.1 Ilumatobacteraceae bacterium
ATATCCCATGGTGGTGCCGGTACCTGCGTCCCATCCGCTTTCTCCGCCAGCAAAGAAAGGAAAGCCGATCAGCCCCATGGCCCAATACAGCACCTGACTCGATGCTCCGCGAGCCATGCCCAAGGTTCCACCGGCGAGCAACACAGCGAATGTCTGCCCGGTGATGGGAACTGGTGTGAACCCGAGGTGGAACTTCACTTGCGCTGCGAGTGCAGTGAGAAGTGCAAAACCGACGACCGCAACGGCATCGCGCACTTTCTCGTTGACGCCGAGCCGGCGTGCAGGAAGAAGATCTGCAAGTACAGGTGACACTACGAAGGGGGAACCAATGGCCATGGCACGAGACTACTACCGTGTCTTCGATGGCCACTGACTCGAACTCTCGCGCCACAGGCGATTCGGAATCCTCTTCGCCCGAGGATGTGTTGGTGCTTCCATGGTGGCGAAACCCTGCAAACATCGCCATCGGAACTTTTGCGGCTGTACTCCTTGTGTTCGCCCTCGGCTTCACATTCGGCGCACGCCCAGGCGGCGATGGCCACAACAAGTCTGATGTCGGCTTCTTGCAGGACATGCGCATTCACCACGAGCAGGCACTCACGATGTCGCTCATCTACATCCAGACACAGCCCGAGTCGTCCGTGTTGCGCAGCATTGCCTACGAGATCATCATGAGTCAGGGCACCGAGATTGGTCGCATGGTTCAACTCCTCAGGGACTTCGACGAAGCTGAGACCAACGAGACTGACCAAGCAATGACTTGGATGGGTGACCCGACACCACTTGAAGAAATGCCCGGCCTTGCCACCGATGAGCAGATGAAACAACTGCAACAATCACGTGGCGCAGTAGCCGACGCACTCTTTGCTCGTCTGATGATCGCCCACCACAAAGGTGGTGTACACATGGCAGGGCACGCAGCAATGCACGGAACGAATGACGAAGTCAGACTGATGGCAGAGGCAATGGTGAAGGCGCAGACCGGAGAGATTGCTGACTTGGAAAAGCAGTTGGCTGACTAATCCCGGACAAGATGACTTCGAAAACACCCATCGCAGCGCTCGACATCGGAACGAACAGCTTTCATCTCGTCGTCGCGAGTGTGTCGAGAAATGGCTTCGAGGTCATTGCGCGCGAGAAGTCCATGGTGCGACTGGGCGAAGGCACGGGCGACATGAAGACCCTCAGCAAAGCCGCTATCGAGCGAGGACTGATCACGTTGAGACACATGTCCGACATCGCGCGCGCGCACGGTGCTCCGATTCGGGCAGTGGCTACGAGTGCTGTTCGCGAAGCTACGAATGCATCTGAATTCGTCGACCGTGCACTCAAGGAAACCGGGGTCGAGATCGAGGTCATCTCCGGGGTCGAAGAGGCTCGACTCATCCATCTCGGCGTACAGCAAGCCGTCGACATTCCTGCGACTTCGTTGATCATCGATATCGGCGGTGGCTCGACCGAATTGATCGTGGCAAATGGCCCCAAGAATCTCTTTGTCCGAAGCCTGAAACTGGGTGCCATACGACTGACCAATCGATTCTTCCCTTCTGACCACGTTCATCCAGCTGCGCCGAACGCTTGCAGGTCTTTCGTACGGGCATCGATCGCGCCGACGATGAGAGACATCCGTGACCTCACTCCGAAGATCGCAATCGTCTCTTCAGGGACTGCAGAGTCGCTCACGCGCATGGCCTCTCATCGACGCGGTGGACAGCAACCAAAGAACTTCAACGCGTTCAGTTTCACTGTGAACGAGTTGAACGACGCCGTGAGGGTGATCGAGGCGGCAAGATCGGCCGCCGATCGTCGCGCAATACAGGGACTTGATGCGTCGAGGGCCGACATCATCCTGGGCGGGGCAATCGTGTTGCAGACAATCATCGAGGAATCTGACATCGAGACCGTCGTTTTCAGCGATTACGCACTTCGCGAAGGACTGCTGTTGGACACGATTCGCACCTCGGTGCCGACCGCACCCCGAGAGCTGCGCAGCGCTTCACGTAGCAGCGTCGAATCACTGGTGTCACGTCTCGATGAGAACCCAACTCATAGTCGACACGTGGCGCAACTTGCACTCCAGATGCTCGACCAACTCGTCGACGTACTCGACGTATCAGATGATCGCCGTTTCTTGCTCGAATCGGCGGCGCTCTTATCTAATGTCGGACTCTCGGTCTCACATTCCAAGCATCATCTCCACTCGTACTACATCATCAAACATGCGGACCTGCCAGGGTTTCGCGAGCACGACGTCGAATTGATCGCGCAGATTGCGCGATATCACCGCAAGAGCAAGCCGAAGATGTCACACGAGCCTTTTGCGAACCTCGATGACGCCGACAGACATACGGTGCGGGCCTTGGCCGCCGTGTTGCGAATCGCCATCGGCCTCGATCGGTCCTACGACGCGCGAGTTGATGAAGTGAGAATCAGGCGTAAGGGCTCAAGACTCACTGTTGAAGCTCTGTCAACTGAGGGAAGCGACCTCAGTTTGAATCTCTACTCAGCGCGAGAGCGGGCAGATCTTCTTGCCGATGTGACCGGATGCACCGTCGAGATCAAGTGATCGACTAGTTCAGCCGGTCGTCGTGGTGGTCGACAGAGTCGTCGACGACGATGCCGTCGTGGTCGTCGTCGCACTCGGAACTGTGGTGGTTACCTTCACAGTGCCCGTAGGTGTCGTCGTCATACCAGGAAGAGTCGTCGACGACGATGTCGTCGTGGTCGGCTTCCAATTCGGATCGACGCGATTGAAGTACGGCGGTGGCGAGCCATAGTCCTCGGGTTCTTTCACCCCGTCGAACACGAAGACTCGATCGCCGTACTGGACGAGTGCCGGGAAATACTCGGACACGAACATCGGAATACGGATACAACCATGTGAGGCGGGATACTTCGGTACGTTCATCGCACCGTGCACAGCCACCCCGTAGTTGAAGTACACCGGGTTCCACAAAGTGCCGAGGCCACTTTCGCGCAGTCCGTACTTGCGCATATAGAAGTAGTACACACCTGACGGTGTCACCGACTTGCCGCATTCACCACGCACGACACGGTCTTTGCCTTTGTTGCCTTCTTCACCCGGGTCGATGACGACCTCTTCGCACCAGTCTTTGCCGTCACCCGAAGAAATATGCGTGATGAGCGCTGGCACATTGTCCTTGAAGACCACCATCGCCTGCTCACGCAGATACACCTCGACATGAGTCGGTGTCGACTTGGGGCGGCGTGGCTTCACGACGACGTCTGACCGCATGAGGTCCCACAGCACCGGAGTGACGAAATCTGACTTGGTCTCATACGGAAGATTCAGCACCACGGCCTGAAAGGCCCACACGGCCATCATCGTGTCCCCTCCGTAGATGCCGTCGATTCGACCCGGATCGAACTTGAGGTCCTTCAGACGTTGCTGCACTCGCTTCACATCGTCACCCTTCATTCCGTCTTTCAGCGTGCGCGACAGCGTGTAGGAGGTGATGTCGTCGGTGAC
>DAIOTI010000083.1:3500-6735 GCA_036752105.1 Ilumatobacteraceae bacterium
CGACTGACGGCGTCGAGGAGTCGGAGCGATTTGCGACAGAGAGTGCGGCAACTGCCCCCAGCACCACGGCGGCCACGATCGCATGGCGCCAGCGCACGAACCACGGCTCGTCGGAGGGAGGTGAAGTGTCGTCCGCCACGGCAACGTCACGCTACCAACGAGATTCACCGGCTCTCTGGCGACTTCACGGACTACCGTCGTTCTCATGACTACCCCCGCGCGAACACGTCGCATCGGTCTGCGCATCGGGTGGGCCCGCGTTGGTCTGGCGACGTGGACTGGTGTCACGATCGGCATGATCGCGGTCGCTGTGACCAGTCGCACAGTCAGCAAACCACCGTGGTGGCTCGGTGCAAGCACGAACCCCGCACCTCTGTATTTCACCGCGATACCAGTGATCGTGTGCCTGACTCCCATCATCGTCATCGCACTTCGCCGACGGACAAGCCCACTCATCGGTTGCGTATGCGCCGTCGCGCTTGCGGTCAGTGCGCTGTTAGATGTTTCGAACACGCCAGGTGTCGCCGTCGTCCAGTCCGCACTCGCCATCGCTGCACTCGCTGGTTCGGTGGCGCTGTGGGCGGGTATCGGTACCGTGTAGCGCCGTGTCCAAGGTTCTCACTGCACTTCCAGTCGGCGAACGTGTCGGCATCGCCTTCTCCGGCGGACTCGACACGTCCGCTGCAGTTGCATGGATGCGCGAACGCGGCGCACTCCCCTGTTGCTACACCGCCGACCTCGGTCAGCCAGACGAACCCGACTTGGCTGGCATTCCAGATCGCGCCCGCGAATACGGCGCCGAGCTCGCACGGCTCGTCGATTGCCGCGAAGAGTTGGTGCGCGAAGGCTTGATTGCTCTCCAATGTGGGGCATTCCACATCAGCACAGCCGGCAAGACCTACTTCAACACCACACCTCTTGGTCGTGCGGTCACCGGAACTCTGCTGGTGCGCGCGATGCATGAAGACGGCGTCGATGTGTGGGGCGACGGAAGCACGTACAAGGGAAACGACATCGAGCGTTTCTATCGCTACGGACTCATGGTGAATCCGGCTCTCCGTATCTACAAGCCGTGGCTTGACCCGACATTCGTCGATGAACTCGGAGGACGCGCTGAGATGAGCGAGTTCCTCGCCACACGAAAACTTCCGTATCGCGCGAGCAAAGAAAAGGCGTACAGCACAGACGCAAACATCTGGGGTGCCACGCACGAGGCAAAGTTGCTTGAAGAGCTCGGTACGAGCATGCACATCGTCGAACCAATCATGGGTGTCGCACACTGGCGCGACGACGTGAAGGTGCCGACCGAAGACGTGACTGTCGAATTTGTCGAAGGTTTTCCGGCACGTATCAACGGTGTCGAATTCGCGAGTGCCGTTGACTTGGTCCACGAAGCCAATCGCATCGGCGGCCGACACGGCCTTGGCATGAGCGACCAGATCGAAAATCGGATCATCGAAGCCAAGAGTCGCGGAATCTACGAAGCCCCAGGTCTCGCACTTCTGCACATCGCATACGAGCGTCTTGTCACGGCGATCCACAACGAAGGATCGATCGACAACTACCGCAACATGGGTCGGCGTCTCGGTCGCCTTCTCTACGAGGGTCGCTGGTTCGACCCCCAGTCGCTCATGTTGCGTGAACCCCTCATGCGCTGGATCGGCACCGCCATCACCGGCCAAGTCACCATCTCGCTCCGTCGCGGAGACGACTACACCATCGTCGACACCACAGGCCCGCACCTCACATATGCACCAGAACGGCTCAGCATGGAACGCGTGGAAGACGCCGCTTTCGGACCGATGGACCGAATCGGCCAACTAACGATGCGCAATCTGGACATCGACGACAGTCGCGCAAAGCTCGACGTTTATCGCGCCGCCGGAACGCTCGGCAAGGGCTCCATCTTGTCCATCGAGGACAAGAGCTGACACATCCTCGCAAGTAGTGCGGCTCGCGAAGCGAGCGTCGACACAGTGATGGACTCATGGGTGGTGTGAGCACCTTCGCCCACGGCCCCGAGACCATCGAGTGTGTGTACGCCCGCTTGCGCGGTGAAGTTGCCGTCAGACCCTCCACCGACAGCGACTCCGTCAATGCGCACACCGAGGTCACTCGCCACCGACGTGAGAAGAGAGAACAGTTGCCGCGACGCAGATTCGTGCATCGGCGGACGATTGATCCCACCACGCACTTCGACCGTTGCCCCCGGAAGCGACGTCGACAACGAAGCCATCGCTGATTCGACACGCTCTTTTTCTCCTGGCTCCACGACGCGAACATCGACCGTGCACACCGCCTCATCCGGTACGACATTGTCAGCCGTACCGGCACGCGCCATGGTTGGGGTCACCGTTGTTCCCTTCGACACATCGGCAATACCTGCGATGTGCGGCAACATAGCGGCGAGCGCCACCAACGCATTCACACCCTTTTCGGGCTCGAGACCCGCATGCGATGCTCGTCCCTTCACCACCACTTCGAATGTTCCCGTTCCCTTACGAGCGATCTTTGCCGCGCCGCCGTCGGCACTCGGCTCAAGGACGAGAACAGAGCCCGCTTCGCGTGCTCGTTCGATGATCAGTTCGCGAGATGCATGTGAACCAATCTCTTCATCCGCCGTGATGAGAATTTCGATGCGTGAACGGTCGGGCAGTTTCGAGACCGCATGCAACGCCTGAACGATGCCAGCCTTCATGTCGAAGATTCCCGGACCCGACGCGATGTCTCCGGACACCGTGAACGGCCGAGCATCGGTAGAGCCGACAGGATGCACCGTGTCGTGGTGACCGACAATGAGCACTCGTGGCTCTCCACCGCCAGTCCAATGAACATGTGGCCCCGCAATCGACGACACGATGCGTGGGGCCGAGCCGAGGAGCCGATTCATCAATCTCGACAACGTCTCAGCCGATTTTCCGAGACGTTCGATGTCGCGCGACGGAGACTCACACATGACGAGCATCTCGATGTCAGCGAGCATGTCTGCCGCCGAGAAGTCTGCTGCCATGATGTTTTCGGTCATAGATGACCTGAAGCAACCGCAGCACGGGCGAGAAGAGAAGCGAGTTCGTCCACGCCTTGCGATACCGCGGTCGATGAAGCGCGCACTCTCTCTGCCAGATCTGTGGCTCCGACATGTTCGAGCATCTCCGGTAGTCGATTGCGAACTCTCGACACGGTCCAGTCGAGCGGATCGCCCTCGGCGACATCGTCAAAACGCACGAGGATGTTT
>DAIOTI010000084.1:0-6711 GCA_036752105.1 Ilumatobacteraceae bacterium
CTATGGTTGCTCGTGATGACAAAGGCAATCAAACTGATCGACGGACTCGACGGATTGGCTGCCGGCATCGTGGCCATCGGCTCCGGTGCATTCTTCATCTACAGCTGGCACCTGAGCGACAACGGTCTTCTCAGTGAACCGAACATCGGCCCGCTCATCGCTGTCATCACGTGTGGCGTGTGCATCGGGTTCCTGCCGTTCAATTTCAACCCCGCTCGAATCTTCATGGGCGACAGCGGTTCGTATCTGTTGGGGTTGTTGATGTCAGTGTCGACTTCGGTCGTGGGTGGGCGCGCAGACCCGTCAACCCAAGGTTTCAGTGGTCAGACGTACTTCTTCCTCGCACCATTGTTCATTCCTCTCATAATCCTCGGCGTTCCGATATTCGACGTGTTGTTCGCCATCGTGCGGCGGGTGAGCCGCGGAACTGGATTTGCCACGGCCGACAAAGGCCACCTACATCACCGACTCATCAACCTCGGTCATGGGCCACGGCGGGCAGTGGTCATTCTGTGGGCATGGACATTGTTGTTGTCCGGATTCGTGTTGTACCCGGTGTTCAATCCGTCGGCCAACAGCATCGTGACATTTGGACTCTTCGCCATCGTGCTCTTCTTGTACACGGTGTTGCATCCAGACCTTCGCATCCGACGAGAACGCATGCGACGTGATTCTGAGATTGTCGAAACTGATACCAAGTAATTGGTACATCTTGCCCTTACCTGACAATCACGTGAGCCGGTGACGTTTCACACCTGACAACGAGTACGCCATCACGTTGACTGACGTGATGAGCCAGAAGGGTCGCGGGGTGGTCGATCGTGTGAGTCGTTCGTTGACGGTTCTCGTCTATGTGCTCTTTGCAACGGTTTTCGGGTTGCGATCACTCGTCGGTGCAACCTCTTTGGCACTTGAATCATCGCTGCCACTCGTAGGTGGACACGGGTTGGCAATCGTGACCTCGGGTTCCATGGAGCCGGCGATCAGGCGAGGTGACATGGTGATCACCCGCGATGTGACCGATCGCGACGGCACGCCGTCGAGTCTCCAGGACATCAAAGTGGATGACGTCATTTCGTACACGGGTGACGGCAACACGAGTCTTTCGGTCACGCATCGTGTCGTTGGGCGAACGGTCACTCCAGCCGAGGTGAGGTTTGCGACTAAAGGTGACGCGGTGGTCGATGCAGTTCCGTCCGCGGTTCCGGGATCGAGTGTCGACGGCAGGGTGATCGCGGTTGTCCCGCATCTCGGCATCGTGTTGATTGCGCTGGGTTCGCGGTTGCTTGTCGCAGGAACTGTCGTGTTGCTCCTGACGGTGCTATTTGCTCGCGGTTGGTCGACGCCCAAGCGTCGGCCCCGCATCGGGAATTCCTCACTGAATGGTGAGGAATCACAATAGAAAGGAATCAACTCATGTTGAAGAAGCAAAGCTTCAGGAAATGGGTTCCATCTCTGGCGGGAGTTCTCGCACTTGGTGCCGTGGGCATCAGCGTGACTAGTTCTCTCTTCAGCGACACGCAGACGGGTGTTGCGAACACTTTTGAAGCGGGCACGGTGGAGGTCGGGGTCGGGTCAACGACTCGCGTCTGCACGGTCAGTGACATGTTGCCGGGTGACTCATCGTCTAGCTATGGCTCTGGCTCGCAGAGTCTGTTGCCGTGTGTCTACGACGTCGTCTACACAGGGACATCGACTGCTTGGCTTGCGGTTGATATCGCGGTGACAGGCGGTCCACCAGCGCTCTATACCGGTGACAGCAGTGGATTGCAGTTGAAGCTCGATGCCAACGGTTCGACGACGTTCGTCTCCGGCACCAGTTACACGGCTGTCAATGGATCACCAACGAACATCACGAGCGGATCGACTATTCGCAACTTGCTCGTGTCAGCTACACCTGCCACGAAAGACACGAGTGTTCTCTTCAATGTCAATTATCTCCTGCCGACACTCGCACCAAACGCCTTACAGGGGGCAAGTGCGTCGGTGACATTGACGTTTCACGCGGTTCAATCAGCAAATCAGCCGATTGGATCATGTGTCGCAGGGCGACAGTGCAACTCCATCACTTGGAGTTGATGCGAAGTGGGTGGCACTAGGCGCACGCGTTCATTGATTCGTGTTGCGATTCTGCTGCTCCTCTCACACGTCGGTACTGCACGGGTTTCGTCGCTCTTCACTGCGACCGATACCCCGACCGTGTCCTCATTCGTTGGTGCCATGTTCTCTCCGAACGTGGCACCAACGGTGCAGGCACGGCGGCAGGGTGCAAACGTGGAACTCAGTTGGTCGGTAGTCAGGCTGGGCACGCGAGTTGCTGGTTACATGGTGTGGCGCATCGACGGATCGACGTGGACGCAAATCTGCCTGGGAGCAGACGCCCCTGTGACGACGGCAGGCACTGTGACCTGCCGAGACCGCAGAGCAGCCCAAGGCGGATCTCCTACCTTTCTTTATTCTGTGCAGCCCGTGCACATGGTGGGTACCTCCGTCACGTGGTCATTGAGCCCGGGTATGCCGCAGCCGGTCGGGTAGGTCGACCCCAAAGGTCGTGCGACAGGTCCGGGAGTCAGAGACGATTTTGAGTCGATTCGGGGCCTGGGGTAGCTTGTTCGCGTTTTCACAAACCCCACCATCGTGCGACTTCTTCCTGAACCCCTTTCGGCTCGGCCTCACAACGAGTCCATTTCTAACGGTGCCGAGCTTGTCGGTGCCGTCGTGGTGTTCTTCCTGATTGGTCTCGGACTCGACACCTGGCTCGGAACCAAGCCGATTTTCATGATTCTTCTCACCGTGTTCGCCGTCATCGCACAATTCGTTCGCATGTATGTGGTGTACACGGCCCGCATGACGTCACTTGAGAAAAAGAGGGCCGACTCTGCACGGGGAGCCGCTCAATGAACGACGAGACCTTCTCACCACTGGCGATGGCCCGACAAGGGATGGCACCCGAGGTGTCTGTGTCTCGTGACATCGTGAAACGAGGTGCCATCGTCGCGCCGATACTCGTTCTCGTCAATGTCGTCTTCTGGGGATCAGATGGTGCGGCAGGTGGTGCGGTCGCGATCGTCCTCGTTCTTGCAAATTTTGCTCTCTCTGCATTCTTGATTTCTGTTTCCGCCCCTATTTCGCTTGGTCTAATGATGGCTGCGACATTGTTTGGCTACCTCATTCGACTCGGAATCCTGTTTCTCGCGGTCTATCTCTTGAAAGACGCCGACTGGCTGTCACTGCCTGCCCTGGGGATAACTCTGATCGTCACTCATCTCGGACTTCTTTTTTGGGAAATGAAATACGTCGCAGCGTCGCTTGCATTTCCTGGTTTACGACCAAATAGGCAAGAATGGAACTCCGTTCCGGGTTCCCAGAGTCATTGAAGGACAGTGTCAAAGTGATTGCGCTCGAGTTTCCACCGATCAATGAGATCCTGCGCTGGAAGGACCTCGTCCCCGGCTTCAACAAGATCTCGATCATCGCCATCCTGGCGGCAGTCATCGCCATCGGTTTGTTCCTTGCTGCAACACGTCAAGACCACAACAGTGCACCGAAGGGCTCCCGCAACCTCGCGGAAGCGATCGTCGAGTTCATCGAAAACGGTGTCGTCATGCAGACGATGGGTCGTGACGGTCTCGGCTGGACACCGTTCCTGCTGTCATTGTTCTTGTTCATCTACTTGTGCAACGTTCCCGGAATCATTCCGTTCTTCCAGATGCCGGCGACTGCTCGAATGGCGATTCCGATGTTCCTCGCACTGCTCGTGTGGGTCGTGTACAACGGCACGGGAATCAAGCACCAAGGATTCTTCGGGTACTTCAAGAGCACACTGTTTCCTCCGGGGGTGCCGAAGGCGCTCTACATCTTGGTGACACCGATCGAATTCATCTCGGCAATCATCGTCCGTCCGTTCAGCTTGGCGGTCCGACTCTTCGCCAACATGCTCGCAGGCCACATCCTTCTCGTGACGTTCGCACTGCTCTCCGAAGCACTCTTTCAGGCGAAGGACAAGGTGCTCATTCCGGTGGGCATTCTTCCGTTCTTCATGCTGATCTTCCTCACGAGCTTCGAAGTTCTCGTCGCCTTCTTGCAGGCATACATCTTCACGATTCTCACCGCCGTCTACATCGGTGGCGCTGCTCATCCAGAGCACTGAGGATCCACACACAGGTCTCCCAACCAACAAGCACACAGGAGAAAGAAAAATGGAAGCAATTGCACGAATCGCCGCAGCCGCGGCGGCCGACCCCGCAGAAGCCAAGAACACGGCCGCGGCCGCGAGCGCAGGCTACGCATACGGTCTTGCCGCTATCGGACCTGGCATCGGCATCGGATACCTCGTGGGTAAGGCCGTCGAGTCGATGGCTCGCCAGCCGGAAGCAGCCGGCATGGTCCGAACCACGATGTTCCTTGGAATCGCGTTCACCGAGGCGCTCGCGCTCATCGGATTCGTGGTGTTCATTCTCCTCAAGTTCGCCTGATACTCAGACGAACCAGGAAAGAACGAAGTAACTAACAAAGTGGTAGTCGATCTCCGTGAGAGCGGAGTGCAGGAGTTGACATGCTGAGAGCAGTCGTCACCCAATCGGGTGGTCATGTGACGGGGGTTCGCCTCGTCAGCGCCGATGTCTCGGTGGTCCCCGCCGCTGAAGGCGAGGCCACCGAAATCGAAGGCACGGGCCCGAACCCGATTGCACCGGAAACGAAAGAGTTGGCATGGGGAGCGGGATCGTTCCTCGTCCTGCTCGTCGTCATGCGGGTCTTCCTTTTCCCACGCCTGAAGAAGGGCATGGATCAGCGTTACGCGAACATCCGTGCCGACATCGAAGGTGCGGATGCAGTGAAGGCAGCAGCTCGTCACGACGTCGCCGAGTACGAGAAGGCACTCGCGGCCGTTCGGGTAGAGGCGGCAACAAGAATCGACGCGGCACGGGCAAAGCTCGACGCTGAGCGTGCAGAGAAACTTCGCGAAGTGAACGCACGAATTGCTGCACGACGAAACGACGCTGAAGCGCAAGCCCAGGTCGCACGTGTGGCGGCACGGAGTCAGATCTCAGCCGCTGTCGGAACAGTCGCCACCACGGCAACCTCGATTGCTGTCGGTAAGTCACCCGATGCGTCGGTCGTGCAACGCGCCGTCGATGCGGTCATGGAAGGAGCATCGCGATGAAGAAGTTCGTCTCATTGATCGCCGCGGAAGACCCGACTCAGACGCACCACTGGCTATTGCCGGAGACCGCAGAGATCATCTACGGCGGCCTCGCGACCGTCATCGTGGTGACGTTGCTGGTGAAGTTTGCCGGACCAATGGTCAAGAAGTCGATGGCAGACCGCACCGCGCGGATTCAGGCTGAGATCGACAATGCACGAGAGTCGAAGACCGTCGCTGATGCGGAAGCAGCAAAGATTCGTACGGCCCTCGGTGACATATCCGCAGAGCGCGCGCGCATCCTCGCAGATGCCGACAAGCAATGCGAAGCACTGCTTGTCGAAGGACGCTCACGACTCGAGGCAGAAGTACGCGACATGGAAGTGAAAGCAGAAGCCGACATCGCTGCTGCCGCAGCACGGAGTGGCGACGAACTTCGTGCCGAAATTTCACGGTTGTCCGCACAGGCAGCTGAACGTGCTGTCGCATCAGCTCTCGACGATCGTGCTCAGCAAGATCTCATCGAGTCATTCATTTCATCCGTGGGGGCTGCGCGATGAGCGACGCACGAATTGATTCCTACGCACGGGCTCTGCTCGAAATCGCCAACGCTGAAGGTGTGCTCAGCGAGGTGGAGGACGAGTTGTTCCGTGTCGCACGCACCTACGAGGCGAACGATCAGTTGCGCGGCACTCTCACTGACGAGTCCATTCCAGTCGAACGACGTCAGGCGATCGTCGAGAAGTTGCTCGGTGGTCGTTCCACAAGTGTCACTGCCCAACTGGTGTCCTTCATCATCGGTGCGGGCCGTGCACGCGATCTGCCGGCAATCGCCGACAAGTTGGTGCAAGCAGCGTCGACACAACAAGGCAGTGAAGTTGCCGAGGTCCGCAGTGCTGTGGCGCTGTCGGCCGACCAGCAACAGCGTGTCGCCAATGCGTTGACAGCAAAGACGGGTCGAAAGATCAATCTCAAGTTCGTCGTCGATCCATCCGTCATGGGTGGACTCGTCGCGACAGTCGGTGACACCGTCATCGACGGCAGCGTCCGCACTCGTCTCGATCAGTTGAAGAGCCGCCTCTAGGTCGGCATTCGGAAAGAAGAACAGGAAGAAACATGGCAGAGCTCACACTTTCCGCCAGCGACATCGCGTCTGCAATCTCTCGTAGCCTCGAGGGGTACACCCCGTCACTCGAGGCTCGCACCGTTGGTCGGGTCGAGGAGGTCGGCGACGGCATCGCTCGCGTGTCCGGTTTGCCCGATTGCGCCGTCAACGAGTTGTTGGAATTCGAAGACGGAAGCGTCGGTCTGGCATTGAACCTCGACGAGGCTCAGATCGGCTCGGTCGTCCTTGGTGATGCCGACGGTATCGAAGAAGGGCAGACCGTCAAGGCGACTGGTCGCATCTTGTCGATTCCGGTCGGTGATTCATTGCTCGGTCGAGTCATCAACGGTCTCGGAGAGCCGATCGACGGTAAAGGCGACATTGTCGGTGCGCCACTTCGCCGTATGGAAATTCAGGCACCTGGAATCATGGGACGCAAGCCCGTGCACGAGCCGTTGCAGAC
>DAIOTI010000085.1:0-6636 GCA_036752105.1 Ilumatobacteraceae bacterium
AACTACGAGGGATTCCTCAAGTGATCGGTGTGCCGTCGAGGCGCTGATCAGGTAGCGACATGATTCCTGGAGTTCGCTTGGTGATGTTGGGCCGCCAAGGTGCGGGCAAGGGCACACAGTGCGTGCGCATGTCGCGCCACTTCGTGGTGCCGCACATCTCGACTGGTGACATGCTGCGCGCAGCTGTTCGCGAGGGAACGGAACTTGGAAAGTCAGCAAAGACCGTCATCGAGGCCGGAAGTCTGGTGGGCGACGACATCATGGTGGCTCTCGTCGACGAACGCCTTCGAATGGACGATGCCCGCACTCGTGGTTACATCCTCGATGGCTTCCCGCGAACGGTCGCGCAGGCCCAGGCACTCGACAAGTTGGCGAAAGCACGACCCCTCGACGTGGTCATCGACCTCGTGGTTCCTCGCGAGTTGGTGCTCGAGAGACTGACATCGCGTCGTGTGTGTCGTGACTGTGGTGCCAACTACACGAGCACCGGTGTCGATCGCAGCCCGTGGGTGTGCGACATGTGCGGTGGAGATGTGGTGCAGCGAGCCGATGACACTCCCGATGCCATCAATCGTCGACTCGACTTGTACGAGACCCAGACCCAACCGCTCATCGACTACTACGGGGGAAGTGGACGACTCGAGTCCGTCGACGGCGTGGGCGACCCCGACGTGGTCTTCGGCCGGCTGACCTCGGCCATCGAACGCCACAGGTAGGCCCCTTTTTCGGCCACATCGGTCGAAAGCCCCGCCGATAGCATTGCCACTTGTCCCTATGGCGGGTTCGCCGGCGGGACAACCCAAAGTCACTACCAAGGAGCCTCATCTGGCCAAGCCCAAGGAAGACGCGATTGTGCTGGAAGGCACGATCCTCGAGTCGCTGCCGAACGCCATGTTCAAGGTCGAACTCGAGAACGGACACAAAGTGTTGGCGCACATCTCCGGAAAGATGCGCATGCACTACATCCGAATTCTTCCTGGTGACAAGGTCCAAGTTGAGCTCACCCCATACGACCTCACCCGAGGTCGTATCACATACCGCTTCAAGTGAGATCGCAATGAAGGTACGCCCAAGCGTCAAAAAAATCTGTGAGAAGTGCAAAGTCATCCGTCGCCATGGGCGTGTGATGGTGATTTGCGAGAACCCCCGGCACAAGCAGCGCCAGGGCTGAGAGACACACGAAGGATCAAGAGTTCAATGGCACGTATTGCTGGCGTCGACATCCCGCGCGAAAAGCGCTTGGAAGTTTCGCTCACCTACATCTTCGGTATCGGTCGTACGACCGCTAATCGCATCTGCAACGACACAGGTCTCGACAAGAACACCCGTGTTCGCGATCTCACTGAAGAAGAGGTGAACCGCATTCGTGCATGGGTCGACGCGAACGTCACTGTCGAAGGTGACCTGCGTCGTGACGTGCAGCAAGACATCAAGCGCAAGATCGAAATTGGCTGTCTGCAGGGCGTGCGTCATCGCAAGGGGCTGCCCGTTCGCGGTCAGCGCACCCACACAAATGCTCGTACGCGCAAGGGCCCGAAGAAGACGGTTGCCAACAAGAAGAAGGCAGTGAGGTAATCCAGTCATGGCAAAGCCAGCAGCAGGCGGTCGTCGTCCGCGTAAGCGCGAGCGCAAGAACGTCACCAATGGTGTCGTTCACATCAAGAGTTCGTTCAACAACACCATCGTGTCCATCACCGACACCGAAGGAAACGTCATTTCCTGGGCGTCATCTGGTGGCGTCGGATTCAAGGGCTCACGCAAGTCCACTCCGTTCGCCGCTCAGATGGCAGCCGAGAAAGCAGCGCGTGCAGCGATGGAGCATGGTCTTCGTCGCGCCGAGGTGTACGTCAAGGGTCCAGGTTCTGGTCGTGACACCGCGTTGCGTTCCATCCAGAACGTGGGCATCGAAGTATCCGGAATCAAAGACGTCACCCCCGTGCCACACAACGGTTGTCGTCAAGCAAAGCGTCGTAGGAGCTGATCATGGCGCGTTACACAGGCCCCAAAGTTCGCCTTTCCCGTCGTCTCAACACCAACCTGTTTGAGAACGCCAAGGGAAGCAAGGCTCTCGATCGTCGTCCGTTCCCTCCGGGTGCGCACGGTCGTACTCGTCGTCGCAACGCCGGCAGCGAATACCTTGCCCAGCTGCAAGAGAAGCAGAAGGCCAAGTACATCTATGGCGTTCTCGAACGCCAGTTCCGCCGCACCTATGAAGAGGCCAACCGCCTCCAAGGTCCGACGGGCGAGAACTTGCTTCGTCTGCTCGAGCAGCGCCTCGACAACATCGTCTTCCGCGCCGGATGGGCCAGCACCCGTCCGCAAGCGCGCCAGTTCGTCAGCCACGGCCTCATTCAGGTCGATGGCAAGCGAGTCAATATCCCGTCGTATCGCGCGAAGCGTGGACAGGTGGTGTCCTTGTCACCCAAGGCCGTCAACATGATCCAAATTCAGCACAACATCGACACTCTCGACCGTCCGCTCGTCGGCTGGCTCGAGGCCGGAGACAAGAACGTGACCGTGCGTGAACTTCCACAGCGCGATCACATCGACGTTCCCGTCCGCGAACAGCTCATCGTCGAGCTCTACTCCAAGTAACCCTTCACTCCAGGCCCAGGAGATCACCATGCTTGTCATTCAGCGCCCCACAGTCGAAGCAATCGGCGAAGAGCAGAACAACCGTCAGCGTTTCGCTGTCGGCCCGCTCGAGCCCGGCTTCGGACACACCATCGGAAACTCGCTTCGTCGCGTACTTCTGTCGTCTATTCCTGGTGCTGCAATCACCACCGTGAAATTCGACAACGCACAGCACGAGTTCACCACCGTCAACGGAGTCACAGAGGACATCACCGAGATCATCCTCAACCTCAAAGACATCGTCATCACCAGCACGAGCGATGAGCCTGTGGTGTTGCGTCTCGATGTCAAGGGACCGACCGAGTTGAAGGCCGGCGACATTCCGTGCCCTGCTGAAATCGAGATCCTGAACAAGGACCTGCACATCGCGACGTTGAACTCTGGCGCGCATCTCGCTGTCGATCTCACCGTCGAGCGGGGCCGCGGCTACGTGTCGAGCGAGCGCGACCTCGAGAACCGCATCATCGGCGTCGTGCCGATCGACGCGATCTTCTCGCCAGTTCGTCGCGTCATGTTCGAAATCGAGCCGACGCGTGTCGGTCAGAGCACCAACTATGACCGTCTCGTTCTCGATATCGAGACCGACGGTTCGATGACCCCACGCGAGTCACTCGCTTCTGCCGGTGCAACTTTGCGCTCACTCGTCGACATCGTCGCCACGTTGTCCGACGAGCCACAGGGTCTCGAGTTGTCAGAAGTGCTCGGTGCGAATGTCGGAATGCCCGATCTTGATCACCCGATCGAAGACCTCGACTTGTCCGAGCGTCCTCGCAACTGCCTCAAGCGTGCGCAGGTCAACACCATCGGTGAGCTCTTGCAGCGCAGTGAGGAAGACCTTCTGAACATCACCAACTTCGGTCAGAAGAGCCTCGACGAAATCATCCAGAAGCTCGACGAGCGCGGCCTGTCGCTGCGCCTCTGAGAAACGTCTAAGGAGTAGTCACATGCCCGCAACACCACGTCGCGCGCCACGGTTCGGCGGAAGCGCCGCTCATCAGCGCCTTCTCATGGCGAATCTCGCGGCGTCACTTTTCGCCGCTGAAGGAATAGTCACCACCGAGGCCAAGGCCAAAGCTCTGCGTCCCATCGCAGAAAAACTCATCACGAAGGCCAAGAAGGCTCAGAGTGATTCGCCGATGCGTATTCATCGCATTCGTCAGATCCAGGGTTACTTGGGCGACAAGGAGATGACCACCAAGTTGGTGAACGAGGTCGCGCCTCGTTACCTCCAACGCAATGGTGGATACACACGAATCCTGAAGCTCGGTACTCGCCAGGGTGACGCTGCGCCGATGGCGCGCATCGAACTGGTCTGACCACTGTCTCCGGTGAGAACCGGACGAGAGATGACGACATCTACTGACGGACCCGCGCTCGCGCGGGTCCGTTTGCATGTGGCCTACGACGGCACACCGTTCCGGGGTTTTGCTGCCAATGACGGAGTCGACACTGTCGCGGGGCGTCTGAACGAAGCATTGTCGACGGTGGTGCGTGCACCAGTTGTCATCGTCGGAGCAGGACGGACTGATGCCGGCGTGCACGCACGCGCACAAGTGGTGAGCGCCGACGTGCCCGCACACGTGGATCTCGCACAAGTGCAGCGAAGCGTGAACGCATTGTGTGCCCCACATATCGTCGTGCGCGACATCGCGTGGGCCGACGCTGACTTTCATGCTCGCTTCAGTGCAAAGTGGCGGCGTTACGAATACACCGTCTTGAATGCGGCCACTCCCGATCCGTTCCTACTGAACACCGCATGGCACGTTCGAGAGCCGTTGCGTGTGCATGCCATGCGTCTTGCATGTGATGCGATCATCGGTGAACACGACTTCACGTCGTTTTGCAAACGTCCCCCGACAGAAGACGGGCAGCAACCAGCGTCGATGGGCCGTTATGTCATGCAGGCAAAGTGGGAGCAAAAGGATGATGTGCTCACCTTCCACATCAAGGCCAATGCGTTTTGCCATCAGATGGTGCGGTCAATCGTGGGCCTCATGGTCGACATCGGACAGGGCAAGCATCTGCCGAGCGACATGCGCCGCATCATGCTGGCCAAGGACCGCACACAGAACGCCCCCTTGGCTCCGCCTCACGGGCTCTGCCTGGTGGAAGTCGGTTACTGACGAGGGAAGGGCCCGACCTGCCGCCGTGCGGAAGGAGGCCCGATTTCAGGCAGCGGGCGGTTGTAGGCCGGCCAACCCTGCCCGTATCCTTTCGAGGTTCCGGTGCAAACCGGTCAGTCGGCGGGTCGTCCGCCGTCGTCAAGGAAGTTCCATGGCTACTTACACACCTACTCCGAGCGACATCACACGCACTTGGCACGTCATCGATGCCGAGGGCATGGTGCTTGGTCGTATCTGCACCGAAGCCGCACGTCTGCTCCGCGGCAAGCACAAGCCGATCTTTGCTCCTCACATCGACACTGGTGACCACGTCATCATCATCAACGCCTCGAAGGTCGTCATGACGTCGAACAAGGCCGAGAAGAGCATGATCTACACCTACTCCGGTTACCCCGGTGGTCTGAAGAGCGAGTCGTATGCCGAGTTGTTGGCACGCAAGCCAGACGATGCAATTCGTCGTTCCATCGCAGGCATGTTGCCGAAGGGCCCACTTGGTCGTCAGATGGTGAAGAAGCTCAAGGTGTATGCCGGTGCAACACATCCGCACGCACCACAAAATCCCGTTCCGTTCGACGTCAGCGCTGCCAAGGCGCGCTGAACAAATTCAAGGAGTCATTCGTGGCAACTGCACCGCTCACACAGACCACAGGTCGCCGCAAGGAAGCCGTCGCACGCGCAAACGTGCGCACCGGAACTGGCAAGGTCACCGTCAACGGTCGAGCAATCGAGGCGTACTTCACCACGCCGACGCAACGCATGGTCGCCATCGAGGCATTGCGTGTCACGAACAACGAAACAACATTCGACGTCGATGCAAACATCTATGGCGGTGGAGTCAACGGCCAGGCCGGCGCATTGCGCATGGCAATCGCCCGCTCGCTCGTCGAGATGGATCCTGAAACACGTCCGGCTCTGAAGAAGGCTGGCCTGCTCACACGCGACTCCCGTCGCAAAGAGAGCAAGAAGTACGGCCTCAAGAAGGCCCGTAAGGCACCGCAGTACACCAAGCGCTGAACCGCGCCGCGTGCACCATGTGCGCGCAACTCTCAACACCCAAGGTCATGCTTCACTTCGGAACAGATGGTGTGCGTGGAACAGCGTTCGAGGACCTGTCTGTCGAATCTGTCCGCGACCTCGGTCGTGCGATCGCACGCGTGCTTTCTCCTTCTGCGGTCGTCGTTGGTCGCGACACACGTCAGAGCGGCCCATCGCTTCAGTCCGCACTCGTGCAGGGAATCACTGCTGAAGGAATAGAAGTACATCTGCTCGGCGTGGCACCGACACCTGCGGTCGCCTTCATCGCAGAAACCCATGACTGGGTCGGCGTGTCGATCACTGCATCGCACAACCCCTGGAAAGACAATGGCATCAAAGTGTTCGCCGCGGGCGGAGCCAAGTTGTCAGACGCACAACAGGTGGACATCGAACGTGAATGGCACGCAGTAAGCACGGCTGAGCAGGGAATTCCCGAGGCAATGGTGCACTCTGCGACCGAACTGCTGGATGAGTACATCGACCACCGTGTGTCGATTGTCGGTGAGGGTCGCCTGTCCGGGCTCACAGTTGCGCTGGACTGTGCCAACGGAGCAATGTCAGAAGTGGCGGCAAAAGTTCTCTCGCGCACCGGTGCCACCGTAGATGTCATCAACGCCGGACCTGACGGCACCAACATCAACGACGGTTGTGGCGCAACTCACCCCGCAACTCTCGCGACACACATGACGAACGCACACGCAGAACTTGGCCTCAGCTTCGACGGTGATGGTGACCGAGTCATCGGTGTGACTGCAGACGGCAATATCGTCGATGGTGATCGCCTCATCGCACTCGCAGCAATCGACTTGGCGCAGCGAGGTCTCCTTCGCAACAAATCTGTGGC
>DAIOTI010000086.1:0-3408 GCA_036752105.1 Ilumatobacteraceae bacterium
CCTTGAGATTCGAGCACGCGCAACGCTTCACGAAGGGTTGTTCGAGCAACCTCGAACTGCTCGGTGAGGTCTTCTTCGGTGGGAAGCCGGTCGCCGACTTTGAAGCGACCCAGCACGATCTGTCGTCGAAGTGTGTCTGCGACGGCCTCGTGGGTCTTGATGCCCCGTGGCGTGGGGCCATGACGCGACGCCATCTACTCGGCCGGTCGAGTCTCCGGAAGACGGACGAGCGGAATTCGTCTGTCGCCAGCTCGTGACTGGTAGTCGCGGTACCACGCACGATCGTCACACAACTGTTCCCAGTTCGTGCTGTAGTCATCGCCATCGAGAATCTCGGCAAGCGACCAGTAGGCGCCGTTCTGCACCCGACAGAAGACTTCAGGGTTCGCTTCTTTGTCTCGAAGGTTCACGAACCATGAGGGATCCTTCGGATGGCCAGCAAATGACGCCACGACGATTCGATGTCCGTGCGTATCGAACCACACGGGAAGGGCAACTTTGTGGGCGTTCCCAGATTTGCGGCCAATGGTCTGTAACAGCACATGGTGCATGCCGACTTGTTGCCAGACGATGTCGGCATTCGATGACTCCATTGCCTGAACGTGCATGGCGGTGAGGCCGGGGATCTCTGCATGCGAGGGGGTCTCCCATGCTTGGTCGACTTTTTGATTTGTTGCCACGATTCTCAATGTAGTTGGCAGAAGCAGATGGCACGACAGAAGAAGCGCCACGGGTAGGGGAGTACGCTCACCTCGTTTCAGGCCCTCGACGAAAAGGAACACGACATGGCAGTCGACACCAAGATCAGTGACAACATCATGTGGATCACCCTCAACCGACCAGAGGCTGGCAATGCCCTGAACGGAGAGGTGGGCGAGGGGCTGTCTGCGGCCTTTGCTGAAGTGGCGACAAATGATGACATTCGGGTCGTTGTCGTGACCGGCGCCGGTGAGAAGATCTTCTGCGCCGGAATGGACATGGCGCCGGTCGCTCGCGGGCTCGATGCACTGCGTACCTGTGAGAAGCCCGTCATCGCCGCAGTGAACGGGGCAGCTCTCGCAGGTGGTTTCGAAGTGATGATGTCGTGCGACTTGGTGGTCGCCGTGAGTCACTCAAAGTTCGGCATTCCCGAAGTGAAGCGCGGGTTGTTCGCAGCCGGTGGTGGCACGCGATTGCCTACTCGAATTCCATTGACTGTGGCGTTGGAAATGGGAATGACGGGCGACCCAATTTCGCCTGAGCGCGCACTTCACCTCGGTCTCATCAATCAGGTGGTTCCTGCAGATGAGTTGCACTCCGCCACCGCGGCGTTGGCCGCTCGCATCACCGCGAATGGACCGCTCGCGGTGCGAGCCACGAAGAAGTTGATGCACATGGAGATACCGGAAGCCAATATGAAGGCTCTTGGCGAAGCAACCGCTCAAGTGTTTGCAAGTGAAGATGCTCGCGAAGGTGCGACTGCCTTCGCGCAGAAGCGTGCTCCCGAGTGGAAGGGCCGCTGAACTCGTCACATTTTGACAACAAAAAATCCCGGTGGCTTTCGCCACCGGGATTTTTTCATTCTATGAACTGCTCAGGTCAGCCCTTCGCGAGGTCCTTCAACTGGTAGTCGACGGACACGGTCGCACCCTTCAACTTGTTCATCGCCTTATCGACGAACAAGCAGGCGGTTGCAGCGGTCTGCTTGCCTGGAGGACCGACCATGTCGGTGATGCCGTTGGTCGGCGGACACGGTGCTTGACCGCTCTGCCAGAACATGTCCTTCGGGAACCAGGGCTTGCCTGGGCGGGTGGTGGCCTTCAGCCCGAGTCGGAAATCTACGTCACCCAAGGTGCGGATGCCCTTGGCGATATCTGAACGCTTCGGGTTGTCTCCGGCCTTCCAGATACCTGCAGCGAGGATTCGCATGTATGTGCACACCGTCGTGATCATGCCAACTCGAATCGGGTTGGCTGCAAGGGTCGTCGCCATGTTGTTGGCATTGCCGTAACCCTTGTTGTACTCATCGACACACATCTGGCTGAACTTGTCCAGCTTGGCAAGTGTGCGATGTGGGCCAGCAAAGGTCCAGTCGAGGAACTTGGTCTTCAAGAACAGCTTGCAACCCGCCGAGGTGACGCCCTTGGAACACATCGTGTTCGCTTGGGTGTCTCCAGCTGCGTTCGCGATACCGGTCGAGTACGAGATGCGCACGTCGACACCAGCTGACGCCATCGCTTCTGCCACCGGAAGAATTTCGGCTGAACCGACTGCGATCGGAATGTAGACACCGTTGGTGGCATCGACACCGGCAGCCTTCATCGCCGCCACTGCTTCTGGCTTGCCCAAGCACTGACCGGATCGCTGACCGGTGCATGTGATCTGGGAGAACACGATGTTCTGCGGCTTGATGCCTGCCTTGCGAAGTCGCGACGTGACTAGTTCCTTGATGCCGGCTGCGACACCATCGGTGTCGGGTGCCACCACTGCAACGACGTCGGTCGTCTTCAGGGCCTTCATGTTGACAAGCGAGTCCATGAGTGCGTTGAATCCGACTTCTGCCGGATAGGAAGCTGCCGAGAAGTAGTTTCCTGTGCGCATCAACTGAAGGGTTCCACCTTCACCTGTCACATAAGGGACCTTCACGTCTTGCACGAGGAAGCGAACGCCAGGTCCGGTCCAGCCAGACGTGGTGAATGCTGCTGCGGGTTTGTGGTCGTCCCACAACTTTTGTGCGATGCCGTCGCGCTGAGCTGGTGAGAGCGGGCTGTACACCATGTCGACGACATTGATGTTTCGGCCGCGGATACCACCGCAGGCATTGATGAGGTTTGCGTATACCTTCGCAGTTTCGAGCATGTTTCCATGGTCGACGTAAATGCCGAGCGGAATGAGAGCATCAAGGTCTTGGCGCATGTGGCCGACCTTGATCTCTTTGTCGGTGTATCCCATACCCGGGTTGGACTTGAGTGCTGCGGTCGCCGTGTTGCCGGTCTTGACGCAGAACTTGTCCTCGCGGGCCTGGAACGGATTGGTGCGGTCAACTGCCGAGACACGAGCTGCGCTCGCACCGGTCAGTGACGTACCCACCGTGGTGGCCATCGTGGCTGCCGCTAGAAAAGCGGCAACGTACCGTCGCTTCATGCGTGATTCCCCCCTCAGGAAAAGTGGAAGCACCCCTCGGCGCCTCACGGATCAAACCTTAGACGGTTTTAATGCACCTCTTCAATACCTCTCTGGGTCGTCTCCTAATATGAGGTGGCTCCTGAGAATGCTTGACCACAGCAAGTTTTCACGGGGGGAGGGGGACTTTCGTGGGAAACACTGCGCCTGAGGGCGAACTCGAGGCTTTGACCTCGCTCATCATTGAAGGTGAGGAGGAGCGACGAGCCGAACAACTGCGTAGCGCTGCGGTCGACGAGTCCGTGG
>DAIOTI010000086.1:3418-6610 GCA_036752105.1 Ilumatobacteraceae bacterium
TGGACCCGCAGAGCGTGGAGGCGCAGGGATGTACGGTCGACGAGTCCGTGGTGACCGCGATGGAAGCGGTGTCGCTCAAGGAAGCTTTCGCCGTCGGCGGCAAGGCGACTCTGGGTGTGTTGTTGCTGCTCCACATCGTCGAGCAATTCGACCGCACAGCGTTGGCAGTGCTTGCTCCTGACATTCAGAAAGCTCTCAATATTTCCGACACGACGCTCATCGGAATTCTCAGTTTTGCTGGTGTGATCATCGTGCTAGGGGCTATTCCACTCGCGTGGCTCGCCGACCGGTTCCGACGCACGCGCATCATGAACATCTCGGTGGGCACGTCCGCGTTGATGATTGCTTTGACGGGTCTCGTTCCGAATCCCTTCCTCATGTTTCTTGCACGTGCCGGCGTCGGTGCGACCTATTCGTATCAGTTGCCGTGCTTCAACTCTCTTCTTGCCGACACGTACCCAATCGCATCGCGATCTCGTATCTATGCCATCGACGGACTCGGCCGACCACTCGGGCTTCTCATCGGTCCGCTGCTTGCTGGTGTACTTGCAAACTGGATCGGGGGTGATTCGGCGTGGCGTTGGGTGATGGTGATCATCGCCATGATCATCGCGTTCGCTGCCGGACTCACGTTCTTGGTGAAAGAGCCACCTCGTGGTCAGTTCGAGCAGAAGATGTTCGCCGGGACTACGTATGAGCGCCCGGACGACATGCGTATCTCGATGGGCGCAGCTTTCGAGCGCCTGAAGAAGATCCGAACCTTCTACTACCTGTGCGTCGGAATTGGAGTGCTTGGTTTCGCGCTGGTGGCCGTACCTGTGCAGTTCTCTCTGCTCCTTGAAAACGCTTACGAGTACGAGCCTTTCAAGCGCGGTTGGGTCACTTCGCTCACATGGGCGCCGTCGCTCTTCCTGTTGCCGTTCATCGGAACATTCTTCGACAAGGTGTTCCGCAAGGATCCTCGTCGATTGATGAACATCACCGGAACCCTGGTGTTCGGGTACGGATTCTTCACCCTGGTGGCTCTTCGGTTCGAGAACCCGGTGATGCTCGTGGTCTTGTTGGGTTGCGCGAATGCACTCACCTCGTCGGCCTTCGCGTGCGTGGGTCCGATCGTTTCGTCGGTCGCGCCACCGCAGATGCGGGCACAAGCATTTGCATTGGTGCCGATTTTCATCTTCCTCATTGGTGGCTTTTTCGGTGGACTTCTTGCCGGGTCGCTGTCAGATTCTTTCGGTGAGCGCACGTCTCTGACAGTCGTGGCTCCACCGGCGGGAATCATCGGTGGCCTAATAATGATGTATGGCGCACGATTCATACGGCGCGACATTGCCATGGCAGTACTTGACGTGAAGCGTGAGCACGCAGAACTGATGCGCCTTGCGGCGATGGACCGGGACAAGACGCCACTTCTGCAAGTGTCGAACGTCGATGTCAGTTACGGAACCGTGCAGATTCTGTTCGACGTCAGTTTCGAGGTGCAGCGGGGCGAGGTGCTCGCGTTGCTCGGCACCAACGGGGCAGGTAAATCGACACTGCTCCGGGCTGTCTCGGGGTTGACCCAGCCTGATCGCGGGTTCATTCGGCTAGACGGTCGGGCCATCACATTCGCCGAGGCAGAGATGCGAGCGAAAGAGGGTGTCCTTCAGGTGCGCGGTGGCATGGGAACATTCCCCTCGCTGACCATCCAGGAGAACCTGAGGGCATCGATGATGACTTTCGTCGACGGCGCCTTACAGAAAGAGCGCCTCGAGCGCGTGTACAACATCTTCCCGATTCTTCGCGACAAGCAGGACTTGGAAGCAAGGTCGCTTTCTGGCGGTCAGCAACAGATGCTGGCTCTCGGAATGGCACTCGTCCACGACCCGAAGATCCTTCTTATTGACGAGTTGTCACTTGGGCTTGCGCCGATCGTGGTGCAAGAACTGCTTGAGATTGTCACGAACTTGAAGAATGCAGGTCTCACGATGGTGATTGTGGAGCAGTCGTTGAATGTGGCTCTCGCATTCGCCGACCGAGCGGTGTTTCTTGAGAAGGGACACGTGAGATTCGAAGGCCCTGCAAAAGAGTTGGCGGAGCGCGGCGACTTAGTGCGGGCCGTTTTCCTCGGAGCGGACGGAGGCTGACATGTTGGCTCTTGAATTTCTCATCCCTGGGACTGAGTGGTACGTCCTCCCGGCGAACTTGGTAATCGGTGCTGTCGACGGATTGCAGCTCGCACTCTTCGCAGTGGGGCTCGTGCTCATGTACCGCGTCACGGGTGTCATCAACTTCGCTCACCTTGCCATCGGCGCATTCAACGGCCTCGTGATGGCTGTTACGGCTGCGATGTACGGCGTCCCGTACTGGCTGTCACTATTTCTGACGTTGTTATCGGGTGCTGTCTGCGGTTTGGCGACAGAGTTCCTGCTGATTCGACGAGTCTTCAGGGCTCCGCGATTGGTCTTGTTCATCGCCACGATCGGCATCGGTCAGTTGTTCCAGTTATTCGCAGTCGAGATGCCTCAGTTCCAGGTACTGCGAGACTTTCCTGTCCCTGTCACTGGTGCGTGGGACGTGAACTCCGACATTCGGTTTCGTGCTTCGGACCTGGTGGTGCTGATTGTGGTGCCAGTCGTCTTGATCGGGCTGTGGACGGTGCTCAACCGCACACGGCTCGGTCTTTTGCTGTCAGCAACCACGGACAACTCCGACACGGCACGCCTATACGGAATGAGTCCGAAACTTGCATCAACCATCACATGGACAATCTGCGGGCTCCTCACGACTATCGGAACGCTTCTTTACATACCGACGAGCAACACATCGATTGATGGCATCGTGAGTCTCGCAAGCCCCTCGGGAGTTCTGCTGTTCCAGGTGTTGGCCGCTTGTGTGTTCGGCAAGTTTCGCTCGTATGTGCGAGTGGTCGTGGCGTCAATCATCATCGGAGTCGTCTCTTCGGTCATCAAATTGAACTCAATGAATCCGAGTGGTTTCATTGCAGTGTTGGTGCTTTCGGCATTGCTCATTGCCCTCATGCCGAAACGGTGGGGATTCGGCATGCTGTCCCGCACTGAGAGCAAGTGGACGCTGGCAACACGACCGACTGAAGTTCCCGAGTACCTTCGTTCAATTTGGTGGATCAAACGGCTTCCGCTGTTCGGCTACGGCTTCATTTTCTTGTTCTTGGCACTCATCCCATTATTCACG
>DAIOTI010000087.1:0-6603 GCA_036752105.1 Ilumatobacteraceae bacterium
GACCAAGGCCGTCGACGTGGCGTCCACTGTGTCACGCTTCTTCAAGCCGGTGCTGCTGGTGCTGCTGTTGGTGTGGGTCGTGGGCGTGGTCTTTCTCTACACCGTGGTCTCAGGCGCCCAGCGTCGAAGGTCTGCCACAGGGCGCTTCTAAAGTCGCTCCGTGGCAAAACTTCGACTCATTCATCGCTGCTCCGACTGCGGAGCCGCACACCCCAAGTGGTCCGGCAAGTGCGCCGCTTGTGGCGCCTGGAACTCGCTCGTCGAAGATGTCGAAGGCCCCGACGACTCGCTCGTCTCGCTGGCAGCTGGCATGGCGCTTGTTCCTGCTGGTGAACCTGCACCGATCGACTCAATCGACGCAACCATCGGCGCGCCGATGGCAACAGGAATCGCGGAGCTCGACCGGGTATTGGGCGGCGGATTAGTTCCTGGCTCAGTCACCCTGCTTGGTGGTGAACCCGGTATCGGCAAGAGCACATTGTTGCTGCAATTGCTCGCTGCAGCACAGGGCAAAACGTTGTACGTGACAGCAGAAGAAAGTGCACAGCAAGTTCGTCTTCGTGCCGAACGTCTCGGCGCGCTGAAAGATTCACTGTGGTTGCTGCCAGAGATGTCGCTGCCACACATCGTGCGAGCCATCGACGACGTGCAGCCGACACTTGCGGTCATCGATTCCATTCAGACAGTTGCTGACCCCGAGCTCGGTTCAACGCCAGGTTCTGTCGTGCAAGTGCGTGGCTGTGCACACCGACTCGTGCAGGAAGCCAAGCGGCGCAATCTTCCCGTGGTGTTGGTGGGCCATGTCACCAAAGAAGGTGGGCTTGCCGGACCACGCGTGCTCGAACACGTCGTCGACACGGTGTTGTCATTCGAAGGCGAGCGTCATCACGCACTTCGATTGTTGCGTGCGGCGAAACATCGCTTCGGCCCCACCAATGAATTGGGACTGTTCGAGATGACCGAAACAGGGCTCACTGGGGTTCCCGATGCCAGTTCGCTGTTCTTGGCCGATCGCCGCACCGGCGTGCCGGGCTCAGTTGTGGTTCCCACACTCGAGGGTCAAAGGCCTTTGTTGGTGGAACTACAAGCTCTCACCAACCCCACGAGCGGTGGCGTACAGCCACGTCGCAGCGCACAAGGTGTCGACCATGGTCGTTTGTCCATGTTGCTAGCCGTGCTCGAGCGCCGCGCACGCATCAGTCTGTCGCAACACGAGGTGTACGCATCGGTGGTGGGCGGCATCAAGTTGAACGAACCAGGAGCCGATCTTGGTTTGTGTCTCGCATTGGTCTCGGCTGTCACCAACACTCCCTTGCCAGCTGATCTTGTGGTGTGTGGTGAAGTCGGACTTGCAGGTGAAGTACGACAAGTGGGTCACATCTCGCATCGCATCACCGAAGCTGCACGGCTCGGTTTCACTCGCGCGATAGTTCCTGGTAACTCCCCCGACACGACCTCTGGCATCAAGTTGCAGAAGGTGACCACGTTGAGTGAAGCACTCGCTGCGGCCGGACTCGCACACGAATCTGCGTAGCCCTTAGCTGGTACCTACGACGAGGGCCTCGTAACCGTCGAACTGCTTCAACCACTCCAGTCCTTGGGCTCCCATCACGAAGATGGTGGTGGCGAATGCGTCGGCCCAAGTGAGCGACGGCCCTGTCACGGTCACCGACAAGAACTCAGCGTCCACCTGCCCCTTCGTCGGGTGCCAGATGTGTGCTCCGCGCTCAGCAGTGCCCGACGTTGCCACCGCACCATCGACCACAGTCACTGTGCCCACCAACATCTCTGAGTTACGAGGGTCGGTGATGCCGATATTCCAAGGTGTCCCGTCGTCGAGGCCACCTCGCAACACGAAGTCGCCGCCCACGCCCACATACCAATGTCGAAGTCCGCGATCTGAGAACAAGCGCGACGCTCGCTCGGTCGCCCAACCTTTCACGAACCCACTCGGATTGATGGACTCTGGCGCATATGGGGGTCGGACATTGAACGCGCCTTCTGATACTTGCTCCATCCACGTGCACGCGTCCATGACATCGAGCACTTCCTTCGGAGCATCAAGAAGGTTCAATTCACCTGTGTTGATGCGGCTGACTGAACTGTCAGGTCGATACACGCTGAACATCTGCTCGAGGCGCTCGAGCTCGACCTGAAGCTCTTCCACTGCGTCATTGAATGCACCGTCGGAGACATTGTCGTTCACGTGAATGCTCGCAGTCGTTCCCATCACAGGAAACCATGCACGATGACGTGCTTGAGTCATGTGACTAGAGAGAATCAATTGCGGACTGCAGCGACCGAGAGTATGCGACGCTCACTGCGGTAGCACCAGAGACACCCTGAATGTTCGCGCTCTTGCTACTCACAGCCTGTTGGTTCAAGTACGGCACTGCATAACTATTGATGTTCTGCGACTTGCTGTCATTCGCCTGCCAATCGGCAGTTGCATCGCAGAGCACTTTGCTACTGGTGAACTTTGCGGTCACGGCAATTGTTCCGTAAAAGCGACGCCACTCGATTGACTGGGTGGATCCTGTCTTTACGATCGCCCCACAATCATTGGTGGCAGCAGGCGCCGGGGCCGCCGTTGTTGCTGGGGCTGCAGTCGTTTGTGGGGCGGCTGTCGCTTGTGGAGCCACACTTTGAGCTGGAACAGTCTCTTGCGGCTGCTGCTGCGCCGTTGTTGCCTGAGGCGAGTTGGTGGCACGCGGTGTGTTGGGGGCAATCGGTGATGCACCGGTCACGGGTGTCGGTGGCACGGTTGTGGTGACGGCTTGACCCGGCACGGTGGAGTCGACAGAAGTGACTGTGGCATCACCATTGGCAGGCAATGCCTGCTCTGCGCCCAGTGACGATGCGCCAGCATCCATCGGAGCGACGTGATCTAGCGCGTTGACCAATGCGAAACCGACCCCCGTGAGGGCGACGGCCGGTGCGATTCGACGGGCAAGAGAGGGTTCATGACGGGACATGGTTCACCACCAAGGGAGCTCGAGATGGATACGGGAGGTAGGGACGCCTGCTTCTTTGAGGCCCTTTCGAGTAGCAAACGTGAGTGACGTCGGGCCGCACACAAAGGCGACACAGTCATCGAGAAACGGCACAATTCCACGCAGGATCTGAGGCGAGAACGGGTCGTTGACCTTCAAGGCCGCAGTTCGGCCGAGCAACGTGAGCACTTCCCCTCCACGTTCTTTCGTGAGTTGCGCAATTTCTTCGAGGTGTGGGATGTCTTGTTCGTTGCGACCGCGCAACAGCACCAACGGTTGTGAGTTCTCGTCGAGTCGCTCGAGCATTGCGCGCACAGGCGTGATGCCGACGCCACCAGCAATCATCAAAGGACGACGTCCTTGGAAAATGTCGGGCGTGGTGATGCCATATGGCCCTTCGACTGCGACACGGTCGCCGACACGGAGTCGCGCGATTGCCGCGCTTGCATCACCACGATCTTTGATGGTGACTCGCATGCCGTCTGTTGATGGAGCGGCCGACAGCGAGTACGGGTTGACTTTCCACCATTGCCCAGGAATGAGAGAGCGCATCATGATGAACTGACCTGCATCACCTGTGTATCGATCAATGTTGCGACCGCCGAGAACAACTGCGACCGTGTCGGAATTGATTCGGTCGATACTGGCAACACGAAGTGGATGACGCGCAGCCGAAATCACACTGATCCACCGGCCAAAGAGCGCGACTGCGAATGCGTAGATGGACAACAACACCCAGAACGCACGCACCGTGCGATCGGTCGACAACAACGACCCAAGCGTGATCTGGTGACTGAAGCTCATCGCCAGTCCGATGTATGCGGTGAGATGCACGAAGTACCACGTTTCAAAACTCAACTTCTCACGAAATGTGCGCAGTGAGCTAACGATGACGACTGCAATCAGACCTGCGCCGACAGTTGTCAGTGCCATATACGGCTCGCGACCGGTGAGATCGATGACCGTGTTGACGAAGCCACCGCGCAACGGCATCTCGGCAACAATCGACGTGAAAATGTGAACACCAAGTAGAAGTCCCATGGTGTCGCCCACGATGCGGTGCCACACCAGAAGGCGGTCGAGGCCAGCTGCGCGCTCCATCCACGTGAAACGGGCCGCGAGCAACAAGCCGGCCATGCCGGCGAGCGAAGTCCAGATACCCGAGAGCGATGCTGCCCCGCGCCAGAGCCCAGACCACCCGTCAGTGAAGTTCTGCCACCCCCCACGAGTCGCCCACACAGCGGTGACGACAAGTACGAAGAAGGCCAAGAATGCGACGACGTCGGAGCCCACGAATGGCAACTGAGTGGGCCGGGCAAGCGGGCGGGGACGACGGCTAGAGGGGGCGATGCGAGTAGTCGATTCAGTGGTCCGCAGGGCCGTCTTCATATCTACGAAGGTATGGCTGGGTCGGTAAGGAATCGGTAAAGAAGCCCCTAAGACCCGCCTATTTCTGGGGACTTAAGGCACCAACGTGGCCGTACATGTACCGCCACCCATGAAGTTGTTGGAGTCGCTGATGGACCGTGTCTGCACTGTCGTTGCTTGACCATCAGAGACTGTCATCTTCACTGAGAAGGCTGCACCGCCCCCTTGCTTGACTCCGAAGAAAGTGAAGTCGTTGCCAGAGATGACATCAGCTTGGTCTGAATACGTGGGTGCGTCGATGTAATTCTTCGGTGTTCCAAGTTCTTCAACGACAATCGTCACAATCTGTCCATTCGGATCACTTGCGATGAGTCGCAGCTTCAACGATGAAGCACTCGCCGAGACGCATGAGAACGTCGTAATGGTCGGAGGACTGTTTGTGGTGGCCACAGGTCCGGCGGGCACCGTCGTCGGAGATGTCGTCGTAGCAGTTGGAGCCGCCGTAGTGGCAGGCGTGTTCGCGCCAGTCGTAACTGATGAACTCGAAGTCGTGGTCGACGACACAGTTGAAACTGTGGTCGTTGCTTGCGATGCAGTCGTCACCGTCTGCACAGTGATCGACTGCTTAAAGCCTCGTTTGCTCTGCGGTGCATACACGGCGAGAGTGTGCGAGCCAGCCGGCAATAAGCTCGGAATCTGGCTGGACAATGTGACTTTGCCCGAAGCACTCGCCTTCTCCACATCAATCACTTGTGGTGTTGAGGCGACAATCAATTGCACCCACTCATTCGGCTCGAACCCTGAGTACGACACGTTCACAGCTCCGCCCGGGCTGAACGACGACGCGCTCGACAAAGTGGCCGACTTCAACGATGTCACAGTCGTGGCCGATGGCGTAGATGTGGGAGCACCGGCAGGAAGAGTCGTTGTAGTTGCAGGTGTCGTCGCTACGGCAACAGTCGTGGTGGTGGCTGCCACCGTCGTCGACGGTGCCGCACCTATGGAGTATTGCTGCACATATGCGGGGTTCGACAAGTCACGCTCGACACGAGGGGTGAGCTTTCCGCGCACATCGGGAACCGCTAGTTCGTCGACCGTGATTGGAAGTACTGAATTGAGAGTCTTGTCCCGATTCTCCACCACCGGCTTGTCACCACCTCCGGTGAGCACCACCCTCGGCTGACTTGCATCGACGGACACCGTCTTTTCGGCACCTTCTGAAGTTGTCAGAACGTCGATGCGGTCGGCCTCGACATTGATCGTGGCATCAGAAACGAGGGTGTTTACTGCCAGATCTTCTTTGGCGACGAGGACATCGGCATCAGTTCCAGAGAATGAGATGGAATTGTATTTGAAGACGATCGGCGAGCGCTTCTTCTTGCCGGTCGCACGAATCTCCGCCGTACCGTGCACATTGTTGACGTACACGTTCGCGGTGCTGTTGAGGGTCAACTCGAATTCACTTGCCTCGATGCTCACCACGCTGTCGGTCACCGTGCCCGAAGCCCCGCGTAACGGCGTGACGCGCGTTCCTTCCACTTGTTCCGTCACTGTCGCGGTCACGAGACCGTTCTTGGTCTTGATCGACCAATCACCGTCGACTGAACGAATGGTGAGAATGGTGTCGCGCACCACGGTGTCGCCACCACACATGGGGCACGTCGCATTGGAGCGCGAATCCATAGGAGTGATATCCATCGACCCAGAGTTGCCCGACCAAGCCGATGCATCTGCCGACGGATCGACGTTCGGATCTGGGTTGTCGAAGGAGAAATACCAAGTGTCGGTGGCGAGGTCGACCACTACCTTGCGCGTGACGCCCGGCCAGTTCGAGTCGTATAACAAGATGTCTGCACGCTCTGGCGTCGGGAATTCGACCGCGTATGGCAATACCGCATGTCCGCCGTTCGGTGAATACACACCGAGGGTGTAGTTCGTTCCGCCGGTCTTGAAGGAACTCGCCAGCTCGGCCACGATGTCCTTCAGCGAACGCTTCGACCATGCCTTCGTCGACTTCTGAACTTCGGGCAAGAACTGTGTGGCAAAAGCTCGCATGATTCCGTGAGTGACATCACCCTCGTTCTTCAACGTGACGGTCTGAGGGTCGAGTTTGGCGCTGTACCGAAGGGCTGCTTGTACGACGAGACCTTCGCAGTGTCCGACTGCACGTGAATCGTTCACCATGCGTGCCCACGCTGCTGCCTCTTCGGTCGGCGCGCACGGGTCGACGACGCCATCAACA
>DAIOTI010000088.1:0-6598 GCA_036752105.1 Ilumatobacteraceae bacterium
TGCTCCGTTGGTCGTCAGTGGATGCATCATGATGCGCGTGTGTCACCTCGACACGTGTCCGGTGGGTATTGCAACACAGAACCCCGTGTTACGCAGCCGTTTCAGCGGCAAGCCCGAATTCGTGGTGAACTTCTTCGAGTTCATCGCTGAAGAGGTCCGTGAATATCTCGCAGCTCTCGGGTTCCGTTCACTGCAGGAAGCAATCGGTCACGTCGAGATGATCGAGACTCGTGCCGCAGTCGAGCATTGGAAGGCACGTGGTTTGGATATCTCGCCGATCTTGGAAGTGCCTCAGAATCCCTACGGTCAGACACTCCATCATTCAGTCGCACAAGACCATGGGCTCGATGAAGCACTCGACGTTCAACTCATCGAGATGTCGCGTGAGGCAATCGCCGATGCACGGCCGACCCGTCTCGAGTTGCCGATTCGCAACGTCAACCGCACCGTCGGAACGATGCTCGGCCACGAAGTGACCAAAGCATGGGGCGGGGCTGGTTTGCCCGATGGCACAATTCAGATTCATTTCACAGGTTCGGCTGGCCAGAGCTTCGGTGCATTCGTGCCCGCAGGTATCGAGATGCGTCTTGAAGGTGACAGTAACGACTACTTGGGTAAGGGTCTCTCTGGTGGGCGACTGATCGTGTACCCACACTCGAGCGTTTTGTTTCAAGCGGAAGACAACGTGATCGCTGGAAACGTCATCGGGTACGGAGCCACGAGCGGCGAGATCTTCTTGCGTGGCATCGTCGGAGAGCGGTTCTGTGTGCGCAATTCAGGTGCCACAGCGGTCGTCGAAGGTGTCGGTGACCATGGTTGTGAATACATGACCGGAGGAATCGTCGTCGTGCTTGGTCCGACCGGACGCAACTTCGCTGCCGGAATGTCTGGCGGTGTCGCATACGTATATGACCCGCACGGCCGATTCCCCGACAACGTGAACTATGAACTGGTCGACATCGAGGCGGTGGAAGGTGCTTCTGAAGATGAACTGCGGGGCATCATCGAGCGCCATCGACATTTCACCGGGTCGACGGTGGCTGAGCGCATCTTGAAGTTGTGGAACGTCGAGATCGGCCATTTCCGAAAGGTGATGCCTCGCGACTACAAGCGCGTCCTCGAGGTCTTGTCAGAAGCACAAATGAAGAAATGGTCAGAAGACGAGACCACAGATGCAGTGATGGGAGTGACTCGTGGGTGAAGCAACCGGATTTTTGAAGTGGGGACGTCAGGGGCCCTCGCGCCGACCTGTACCTGTGCGACTTCGAGATTGGCGAGAAGTGTACGAGCCGTTCGACCAGTCGCTTCTGCGCGAACAGGCAGGGCGTTGCATGGATTGTGGCATTCCGTTCTGCAACAACGGGTGTCCGCTCGGCAACCTCATTCCGGACTGGAACGACTTGGTGTACCGCGAACATTGGCGCGACGCCATCGACCGGTTGCATGCCACGAACAACTTTCCAGAGTTCACCGGACGTTTGTGTCCGGCTCCGTGTGAAGCAGCGTGCGTGCTCGGCATCAATCAAGACCCTGTGTCCATCAAACAAGTCGAGGTGTCCATCGTCGACACTGCATGGGACAACGGCTGGATCGAACCACAGGTCGCCCGCACGAAGACCGGCAAGAGAGTGGCGGTCATCGGCAGTGGACCAGCAGGTCTCGCTGTGGCGCAACAGTTGACTCGTGCCGGTCACGACGTCGTCGTTCTTGAGCGCTCGGATCGCATCGGTGGCTTGTTGCGCTACGGCATTCCCGAATTCAAGATGGAGAAGCGTCACATCGAGCGTCGGCTCGAACAGATGCGTCAGGAAGGCACCGAGTTCCGCACCAATGCAGAGGTCGGGGTGACGGTCGACATGGAGGTGCTGCGTGCATCTCACGACGCCGTCGTGCTTGCTTGCGGGGCAACGGCATGGCGCGATCTGGACATTCCTGGACGAAAACTTCGTGGAATTCACCAGGCGATGGAGTATCTGCCGATTGCTAACAAGGTGCAAGAAGGTGACTTCACCAACGCGGCGATCACGGCAGAAGGCAAGCATGTCATCATCATCGGTGGCGGCGACACCGGTGCCGACTGTCTCGGCACCGCTCATCGACAGGGCGCACTCAGCGTCACACAGCTCGAGATCATGCCGCGGCCACCAGAGGAACGAGCAGCATCGAATCCCTGGCCGCAGTGGAGTCTCGTTTATCGAGTGTCGTCTGCACACGAAGAGGGTGGAGATCGTCTCTTCAGCGTCAACACTGAACGCTTCATCGACGACGGCGATGGCAATGTGAAGGCTCTCTTGTTGCACGAAGTGGAATTCGTCAATGGAAAATTCGAGAAGATCGCGGGAACCGAACGTGAGTTGCCAGCAGACCTCGTGTTCCTCGCGCTCGGATTCGTCGGACCTGAGCGTGGTTCTTGGCTAGAAGAGCTCGGAGTTGCACTCGATGAACGCGGCAACGTGAAACGCGATGACGAATACATGTCGAGTGTTCCCGGCGTGTTCGTTGCAGGCGACATGGGGCGTGGTCAGAGCCTCATCGTGTGGGCCATCGCAGAGGGCAGGGCATGTGCGGCCGGCGTCGACGGCTATCTGATGGGATCAACATCGTTGCCTCGTCCGATACCGCCTACTGCACGCCCATTGGCCTGATTCAATCGCAGGCTGCAGGTCTGACACGACTGCTCTGACACGAATCGTCAGTCGGCAGCCCCTACTCTTGGTGCTCGTGACGACAATCCACCGTCGACTGCAGCGAGCAGTCAATTTCGCCTTACCTGCGGCCTTTGTCGTGACCCTTGCAGGCGCAATTTCAGCTTGCGGAGGCGACACACTCGGTGTTGCAACAACCGTCGTGCCCGTGCAGCCCACCGATTTCGCCACAATCCCACCTGTGTCGAGCACGGCACCGGGTTCCACCACGACATTGCCTCCGAACGCCGTCGGCTCGGAGCAGACTTACACGGTTCAGGCCGGTGACTCTCCGATTGCAGTGGCCAACAAGTACGGAATCTCGGTCACGACGCTGCTCGCATACAACGGATGGGTGAGCACCGCGCAATTCCCGTATCCGGGGGAGACCATTCGCATTCCACCCCAAGCTGTGGCGACGGTTCCGCAGGTGGTGGATCCGGCAACTGGGGCTACGACTGCGGCAACTTCAGCTCCAGACCCCGCACTTGCTGGTTGCGGAACGCGCCCCGCAGGCTCGTACACGGTGCAGCCGAACGACTCGATCTTCAAGATTCGCAAGAAGTTCTGTGTCTCAACGAATGCACTTTTGGCGGCGAACAACTGGAGCGACATCGGCACGGTCGTGCTGCTCATCGGTGACGTCATCAATATTCCGGCCGCTGGCCAATGAGGCACGCCGCGATCAGCGGCCCGTGTTGCGCCGTTTGCGCGAGTGGCGCTCGATGGCGAGATTCACCAACTTGTCAACGAGTTGTGGATACGCGACTCCACTTGCCTGCCAAAGTTTGGGATACATCGAGATGGGTGTGAATCCCGGAATGGTGTTGATCTCGTTGCACAAGAACCCTCGACCATTTTCTTCGTAGAAGAAGTCGACGCGAGCCATTCCTTCGCAGCGCAATGCACCGAATGCACGAATTGCGAGTTGGCGGACTTCTTCGGAAGCTTCAGCATCCAACTGCGCGGGCACTTCTAGTCGAGCACCGTCGATGATGTACTTGTCTTCGTAGTCGTAGAACTCGCGTGACGGGATGATCTCACCAGCGACCGACGCCTCGGGATGAAGATTGCCGAGCACCGCCACTTCGATCTCGCGGCCGTGTGCTGATTCTTCGAACACGATCCATTCGTCGTAGGTCGCGGCCTTGGCGACGGCATCGCGGACTTCTTCGTGTGACTTCGCCTTGCTGACACCGATCGACGACCCCATGTTGGCCGGTTTGACGAACAGGGGGAGACCGAGAAAATCGATGGCTTCGTCGACGATGCGAGGAGTGATTGCATCAATGTGGAAAGTACGCCACTCGACTTGAGGAATGCCATGTTGAGCAAGAATCACCTTGGCGATTCCCTTGTCCATTGCCGCCGCAGAAGCGAGGACTCCGCTGCCCACGTACGGCACATCGAGGACCTCGAGCATGCCCTGGATGGTGCCATCTTCGCCGAGCGGACCGTGCAGAAGTGGAAGGACAACGATCGGACCGTTGGCGGCAGTCGTCGCGATGATGGAGCTGGAAGTGTCCGCACCGCCGACAGTGAGTTCGGCGGGCAAGCCATGTGCACCTGCATCGAGCAAGGCCACCAACGATTCGTCGATCGACCATTCACCTTCGCGAGAAATGCCGACCGGCACCACGCGAAATGCGGAGTGGTCCACCGCGCGGAGAACATGCGCAGCTGTCACTCGGCTCACATCGTGTTCGGCGGATCGACCGCCGTACAGCACCACGAGTGTCGTGCGCATGTCTGTGGACGCCATTTCCAAGACGGTACTCCCCGCTAGGGTCGTTGCCATGCGTTTCACGGCGGCAGATGCCGCACACGCGCTAAATGCCTCTCTTTCAGGTCTGCGTTCAGAATTGGATGATGTCGTTTGTGACGGCGTGTCGTATGACTCACGCACACTCTCGCCGGGACAAGTGTTCGTCGCGGTGCGCGGAGATCGTGACGGACATGAATTCATCGCAGATGCTCACGCTCGCGGTGCGTCGGCAGCAATGGTGGATCACCAGGTCGATGTGAGTATTCCGCAGATCATCGTGGACGACACGGTTGTTGCTCTGGGCGAACTCGCGGTCTGGTCACGGCACAACTTGCTCCCAAATCTTCATGATCGGGTGGTTGGAATCACCGGATCCGTCGGCAAGACCTCGATGAAAGACTTCGTCCGCTCCGCTCTCGCCGTGCACTATCCCGTTGTTTCTGCGAGTTCGAAGAGTCTGAACAACGACATCGGTCTGCCGGTGACGATGCTCAATGCGCCAGAGGACACGGACGTTCTCGTTCTCGAGATGGGAATGCGCGGTTTCCACGAAATCAAGCGACTGTGTGACGTCGCTCATCCGTCGGTCGGTGTCATCACGAAGATCGGTCTTGCCCACACCGAGAGAGTGGGTGGCATCGAAGGCGTCGTGCGCGCAAAATCTGAGTTGTTCGAGAGTCTTCCGGCAACCGGAGTCGCAATCGTGAACAAAGACGATCCGTACGCCAACGACTTGATGCGTCATGCAAACTGTCGCGTTCGGACATTCGGCTTTGATTCGTCCGCTGACGTGCAGGGTCGTGTGATAGTCGTCGATAATGCGGGCAGAGTGAAGATGCGTGTGCAATGCGACGGAATGTCCGCAGAGCTGACTGTGCCTGTACCCGGTGTCCACATGGCGACGAATGCTCTGGGAGCAGTGGCGGTAGCCACCACATTGGGGGTGCCATTTCACTCCGCTCTACACGGCGTCACCGAAGCGCACTTGTCGAGTGACCGTATGCACTGGCAGCCGACGTCATCTGGTGCACGCCTGCTGAACGATGCATACAACGCGAACCCAACTTCCACCGAGGCAGCGATTCGTACTCTTGCGCAGGTTCCTGCAGCACGTCGTATAGCTGTCTTGGGGGTGATGGCCGAGTTAGAGGACGCGGAGACGCATCACAGGCATGTCGCGTCGATCGCAGAGGAAGCGGGCATAGAAATCATTGCTGTCGACACCGTGTTGTACGGGGTGCCGTCATGTTCGCTTCAAGATGCGGTCAGCCGGCTGAGTGCACTCGGCGACGACCACGTGATCTTGGTGAAAGGCTCACGTGTCGCAGGGCTCGAGCGGTTGGTTCGTCAACTGACCTGAAGTTTCTTCTCCATCCGAGCGATGTCGCACCAACGGAAAAGCACGAACGCCCAGGCGCCTCCGGCAACGAGCACGAGTCGAGGTCCGACGGCATCGACGACTGGTCCGAACACGATGGAGCTGATCGGCACCACGCCGCCGAAGGCCATGTACCAGAGTGCTATCACTCTGGCCCGTATCGCGTGGTCAAGGCGAGCTTGCAACACGGTGAAGAGCGAAGTGGTCGTCACGAAGTAGAAGAAGCCGAGGATGAATCCGGTGGTGAACACCATGACATGTCCGCTGGCGAAGTTGAATGCAAGAAGCGCCACACCGAAGGCCACAAAACCGTTTCGAGCAGACGATCGCTTGTCGATTCGTGAGAACACGGTGCTGACGGACAGCGCACCGAACATCGCTCCGAGGCCCCAGATGGAATACAGCCACTGATATGTCGACGACTCTGCGTCAATGCCGTAGTTCAGTTCGGCGACTGCAGGAAAGAGCCCGACGTGGGCGAGGCAGATGAATGAGAACGTGGTCATGGACAACAACACTCGACCAATGACCGGACGTTCCTTGGCAAAGCGAAAGCCGAGCGTGAGTGATCGCCATCCTTCTTCCGGAGGTGGATTGTGGTGGGGAATCGTCACGCTCAAGATGGCAACGATGACGAACACGTAGGTGAGCGCGTTGAAGAGGAACACGTGCCAGGGCTCGAGCCCAAAACCCAAGAGAATGGCGACAAGGATCGGCCCCACAACGCGCGAGCCCTGGATGATGACCGAATTCAACGACACCGCCCCTGGC